>JAISRU010000114.1 GCA_031273515.1 Bacteroidales bacterium
TTAATAATATTATTTTTGTCGTTAAGTCATAGTTTGTTATATGCAACATGGCAAAATAAAAACAGAAAAAGTAAAGAATCCATCGAAAATGCTTTGTCCAAAATTCTTGCAATCTCTCACAATCATGTTTCGATAAATAATAAGTGATAATGCCTGCTAACAGGGCGAAACCACTCCTGACTGCAAAATAATTCCCCAAATCATTGTATCTTGTGTTAAAAACAAATGTCGTTATTAAGTCATAAGACAGGATGAAAACCGACAGGGTTACATTCCATACGGAAAATCTTAACGGTAAACGATAACTTATCTCTTCTATTAATGGAGATATAATGCATCCCAGCAGAAGTGTCATTATAATAGAATGTTTTTCTATCATCCTGTCAACAGCGCCGGACTCAATTCCTGTTTGGTTAATGATATAAACGGCAAATATTTTTAAAATAAAACAAAATAGAAACAACTTTATCAACTTAAAAACAGACTGTTTCCAGTTGTTGTCCTCATTTTTAATATTATAATCCGGTCTAACGACAAAACCGAAAAATTCCTTTATGATGCCCGTGTTCTTTTGCATGATCATATGTTCTTGAAATTTTAGATAATTTAATAATGCGCAAAGATAAGAAAAAAACAGCCCAAAATATATATTCTTATTTTGGGTTGTAAAAAATACCGGGATTTTACCACCTGTCAAGAATGTCTGCTTCCAAACCCACTTTTTTAAAATCATTCATTTTGTTTGTTACTACTCACCACCCAAAGAAACAAATTCACGAATAAATTCACACATTTAAACACTAGTAACTACTCAGGTAGGTTAATGTATTATTTCATAATTATTTATGAGAACGATATTTTTTGCACTAGACAAATAACAAAATTGTAACTACAATGTTATCAGCAAATAACAAAATAAGTGTACAAAAACATTTAACGTCCGCTTGTTTGCTAATTAGTGTCTGTCCGAAAACCCATAACAATCTGTTATCCAGAAATATATTTCTGTGAGGTATAGATGAATATTTTTGCCATCAGATTAGGATTTTATTTATAAAATGCTTATCTTTGCGTCGTTAAAGGGCAACATCCCTCAAAAAGAAGTCAAACTTTCAAAAGATTCGTCAGATGCGCAAAAGATTCGAGCCGCAAATAGAGATCGGCCAACTGTTAATAGAAGATACCCCGACCCCCAAAAGTCGTGACGGGATGGTCGCGTTGGTCATCGCCCTTCGCGAGTTGTACAAAAACAGGGTTTACCGCGACCGGATACCGGATATTTTGGAAGCGAAATTAATCGCCGGCAGGCCGCGCACGGGACGTCCCGGAATGAATTTGTGGCCAATATTCGTATTGGCACAGATACGTTTGTCCAAACGGTTGGATTACGATGAACTTCATACCCAAGCCAACTATAACAAGTTGGTTAGGCAGGTGATGGGTGTAGAAAGAGAATCCGGCTTTGAGGAAATCAAGTTTCCTTACCAAACGACAGTCGACAATGCGGGATTGCTTGATGATGCGACTTTAAAACAAATCAACGACGTGACAGTCAGTTTTGGTCAGGACGAAGTGTTCAAAAAAAAGAGGGGGAAGTTTTGCACTTAAAGACCGACAGTTTTGTCGTTGAAAGCAACGTTCATTTTCCCGCCGATTATAATCTTTTGTGGGATTGTATGAGAAAATGCCTTGATATGATCGTCAAATTGGAAGAAAAATACGGAAAGGTAACAGGTTGGCGCAAAAGTCGTTATTGGCGCAGCGAATTGAAAAGTATGATGCGTCAACCTGGCAGAGCATCCGGTTCGGGAGGCAAAAATAAAGAAAAGAGGGTGAAAGAAGTAGCCGCAATCTATTTGCACAAATCCGGTCTGTTGTCGGAGAAAATCAAACAAAGTCTTCCGACATTGCCGATTCGTGATGTTTCGGATTTGGCAACAGTGCTCCTGCTGGAATATTACCATTTATTAATGAATAAACATATTGATTTGATAGACAGGCGTTTATTGAAAGGAGAGACGATCCCTCAGGAAGAAAAAATGTTTTCTGTTTTTGAGCCTTATACGGAATGGATAAACAAAGGAAAACCCCGTCCCAATGTCGAACTGGGGAAGAAAGTCAACATTACCACCGACCAATACCGACTTATTGTGGACTGTCAAACGATGGATCATCAATCGGATTCGGAAATCGTCATTGCTTTGGCCGACCGGTTGACTTCAATTTTCAATACAGGGTCATGGAGTTTTGACAAAGGCTATTGGCATTCCGACAACAAGGCGTTGCTTGAGACGGTTGTACCTGAGGTTATTATGCCAAAGAAAGGTAAATGTAACCAAACGGAATCCGACAGGGAACATCAAAAGATATTCAAAAAACTCAGGAATAAACATAGCGCGGTAGAATCAAATATTCATTCATTGGAAACAAGGGGGTTGTCCCGTTGCCCGGACAGGGGAGAATCGCATTTTACCCGCTACGTCGCCTGGGCGGTGTGTGCCTGTAACCTTTACTGCATCGGCCGTAAACTCCAAGCCGATTACAAGCGCAAAGAATTACTTCTCAAAAGAGCAGCCTAAAAACGGAAGAAAAGGCATTTTTCTACGAATGCCGGGGGAAACTGCGCTCTAATGTGAAGAAAAACAGAGATTTAAAAAGAATAACCGACCTTTGGCATCCTTTTTTCAAATCGAAATAGTGTTTTTCGGTAAAACAGTCGAAAAATACAGACGTTCTCGTTTACGTTTTTTAACTACAACCCAAAATAATAGGGTTTTCGGACAGACACTAATTATCAGATTACAACAATATTAAATCCATATAAAGTACCTGAGTAGTTACCATTTTTTTAAATAACAAATTGTTTTGAAAAAAAATTCACGGGATTTATTTTAATTTTCATACATTTGCAGGATAAATCATATAAAAAATGCAGGAACTGACAATTAAACAGGCACAAAATCAGGTTGATACATGGATTAAAACGTATGGAGTACGCT
>JAISRU010000116.1 GCA_031273515.1 Bacteroidales bacterium
CGCTTTTGCAATCACCAGATCGGCGCAGACTATCACACAACCAATGGGAATTTCTTTCTTTTCGAGCGCTTTCTGAGCTTCTGTTAATGCGATCCGCATAAAATATTCGTCGTCTAAAAGCATATATAATATGTATAATTAAAAAATCAAATGCAAAGATACAATATTAATTGAAAATTGAAAATTGAAAATTGAAAATTGAAAATTGCCTGCGGACGCTTTTTCCTCACCCCCTGCCCCTCTCCAAATTGGCTGCGCCTTTCTCCTTCTTGCTCGGCAGAAGCAAACAAGTTTGCCTCTGTTCTCGCTTCGTGCGTCGATTGGAGAAGGGAGAAAAAAAATCTGCGGTATTCTGCGGGAAATAATTCTTCTTCGCTTTGCGCCCTTGTTCACTTGTCTACTTGTCCACTAATAATCATGTTAATCAATTAATCAGATAAATCAGAGTTCAAGACATCACATATTGGACGGTTGTTCTGTTTTTTTGTTCGAGAAGAAGGGTTCTTCCTTTGGTGAGCTTGTCGATATGAGGACGATCGTAATGACGAATAGTCAGCAATTCCATATCGAAATTGTATTTCACAAAAAATTCTGTCTGTAATTTCTCTATCAGGACATTCAGATTGGGTCGGTTGTCGACGCAAATAGAAAAACTGATTTCCGAATTTTGCATCAAATTGATCTTTATACCAAATGAAGCAACCAATCCGAATATAAACGACAGATTGTCTTCGGCAATAAACGAAAAGTCTTTCGGTGAAATCGAAATCAATACCTGATCTTGCTTAATAATATAACAGGGAACAAACTCTTTCATCTCGTAATCGTAAATAGCGCTGCCCGCCTCATCCGGATGAATAAACGACTTGACATACAATGGTATCTTCTTGTTCTGCAAAGGCTGTAATGTCTTGGGATGGATAATGCTCGCTCCGTAATATGCAAGTTCGATAGCCTCTCTGTAGGAAACTTTGTCCAACTTGACAGTGTCGGAAAATAAATGTGGATCAGCATTCAAAAGTCCGTCGACGTCTTTCCAGATTGTTACACTCTGAGCGTCGAGCGCAAAAGCAAGGATGGCAGCGCTGAAATCAGAACCTTCCCGTCCGAGTGTTGTCGTTTGAGCGTCTTTTGTTCCGCCTATAAATCCCTGCGTGAGGACAATTCTTTTGTCGGTCTGCTCAAAGGCATGTCGAACGATTTTGTTGATACTGTTTGTCGTTACATCCCAATTCAGACGGGCTTCTCGGTACGTGTTGTCGGTGCGGATCAAAAAACGGGCGTCAATCCAGTGAACCGGCAACCCCACTGAAACTAAATAATGAAAGACCATAAGAGATGATAAAAACTCTCCGTAAGAAACAATCTGATCGTATTCATAATCATAATTCTCTCCCGTCATACTGTCCATGTACTGATGCAGCATGTTGAACCTATAATCCATTTCATTGGAGATTTTCCGCTTGGACGATCCGAACAAATCTTTCAAAACCGCAAAATGATCGTCCCGAATGGCGGTGAACAACTTTTCTCTTTCGGGCAGATGATGCAATGCCGCATAAAGCAACTCCTCAAGACGATTGGTCATTTTCCCCATTGCCGATACAACCAATATCAGTTCGGTATCCATCTGCTTTCGGATAATATCCGCTACATTTTTTATTCCTTCCGCATTCTTTACCGAAGCTCCTCCAAATTTGAATACTTTCATTCTATTTATCTGATTAATGTTACATTTCCTTTGTGGATGTATCGCTCGCCCCCGATACAAATGGCGTCCAAATAATAGACGTAGATACCCGGTTCACATTTTTTTCCTCTGAAAACGCCGTCCCAACCCTTATCCTTATCTTTTGTTTCAAACAGTTTCTCTCCCCAACGGTCAAAAACGGCAAATTCGACCTTGTCTAAAATTCGACCGCGTACATACAGGACGTCGTTTAGTCCGTCTCCATTGGGTGAAAAAGCATTGGGAACAAAAAGATAAGGTTCTCGGCAAATAATATCCGAAACGAATATCAATATGCTGTCCGAACCAAGACATCCATACGCATCGGAAACAGTATAGATATACAGGATGCTATCCAGAGGCGTCGTCTTTACCCTTGTGCCTTTTGTCGTATTCAGGTAATCGGCAGGCGACCATGTATAATTAAATCCGCTTCCATGATCGCTCCCGTAAAGCGTTGTCGAAAAACCGCGAAAAACAGTAGTGTCATCTGCCCATACATCTATATTCTGCGGAAAATAAGTACTGTCAATGTTTATTTCTACGGTTTTTGTTACTTCGCACGCATTGCTATCGTACGCCCAAACCTGATATGTCCCGACGCAAAGACTGTCTACATAATTATCCGTACTGCCGTCGAACCATCTATACGAATAAGGAGAAATGCCTCCCGATACGCTTACATGGATACTTCCTCCACAAACTGTCCGACAGGGAATATTTTGCGACGTGTGACTTATCGACAATGTATCCAATTCCGGCAGATAGAAAACAGTATCTAACCGACAACCGTTAGCGTCCGTAATGCTCAAAGTATAAGCGCCCGCCGAATCTAAATTAGCCAGCACATTTGTTCCCTCTATTCCATTCCACCAATAGGTATGAGGCAATGTTCCGCCTGTGGATTGAACCGTAATAGAGCCGTTTTTCCTTTTGCTGCAATAGGGATGGACAATGGTTGTTTCTTCGATTTGAATGGGATCGGGCGAGCCTACCCTTGGAAACAGTCGTCGGATGCAATGCTGAAAATCAATGATGGACACATCGTAAATTCCTTTGCATAAGGAGTCGACAAAAGCGGTGCTGTCGTTTGTTTTCCATCGGTAGACAAAAGGAGGAAGACCTTCTTCTGTTGCCAGCTGAACTGTTCCGTCGCAGGTTCCTGAACACGATGTCGGTTCGGAAGTGTAAGTCGCTTTCATGTCGGAAGTGTCATAAACTTGAAACAGCAGCGTATCTCCGCATCCGTGTTTATCACTGTACCACAAAACATAATCCCCGACGCATAAACTACTGATAAAAGCCGTCGTATCTCCTGTAATCCATGTAAATGAATACGGAAGCGTTCCTCCCGTACATTCGACCCGTATCTGTCCGCGACAAAACTCATCGCAATAAGTCAAAGAAATGGTATCATGGAGCGAAATGGTTAAAGAGTCGGGTTCGATTATAACAAAAGAGGTATCAATAAAACAGACATTGCTGTCGGTAATGGTTACGGAGTAGGTATTTTCCGAAAGATTATCTAAATAAGAGGTATCGACAGAGGTATGTTTCCACTGATAGCGATATGGCAATGTGCCGCCTATGGTAGCAAGCGAAATGCTTCCGTCCGTTTTGCCGTAGCAGGAGATCGGATGAATCAAAGCATCTGTTTTCAGTTCGATGACCCGTACAAACAGACTGTCCTGTTTGACGCAGCCATGTTCATTGGTAACGATTGCTGTCATATATCCCGACGACGGCAGAGAAACCAAAGGAGCAGCCGTAGTTCCGTCGGCGGAAACATACGAATTGGGAGTCCATTGATAGGAATAGAAAGCGCTGTATTGAGCGTCCCGC
>JAISRU010000138.1 GCA_031273515.1 Bacteroidales bacterium
GCTTCCTGAAATAAAGCCCCTGATACATGGCGCAAAATTAAATCCCGATTGGGATGTATGGACTTAACTCCTTGTCTGATTAATTCGACATAATAATCAAAATCGGATGGTACTTTAACATCGGCAATTCCCCAAAGATACAAATCTGCTTCCGTGTAATCCTCCGTACTCATTAACAATTTAAACAACAAATTCAGCGCTTCATCAGGGTCTCTTTTTCCTGTCAAATTACGCAACTGTCGAAAAACATCAATGATAAAAGGTACAACATCACTTGGAGTTTTATACGATTTCAAAGACAAATAGTCATAAAACCTGTCCAGATTTTCTTCTACCTGATTCAATGGGTATGACTCAATTTTATCATCATACCAGTTATAGATACGAGCATAATCATTATCAAGTGCAACAAAGTTTTTCGTATTTGTCGACCAAGAATCAGAAAAGCAAGAAGTCTTATCGTTTACAAATAAATCGGTTTGTAAACAGAAATCTTTATTTCCACCATTAAGCATAAGAAACTTACTCTCACTAATCTTAGGATTCATGAGGATAGGATACAGTCCAAATTGTTGTTTCCAAGAATGTATGTTTGCTAAATTTTCCATAGTGCAAAGGTATACTTTTTTGTTCAATCAGGCAAGAAATTATTTTTCTCAGACAGAACAAACGATAATCGGAAAGAAGTGATCCGGCATCGGTTATGGGAGGTCTGCATTTTCAAAGAATTTCTTTATTCTCAGTGTTTTCTGGACGTCAATTTCAAAAGGTAATCGGTCGCTGGGAGCGAAATTAACCAAGGATTCCAATCCGATTTCAAGAAGAGCCTCATGCAGAATGGGTATCTGTGAAAAATCGACGGTGAAAAAGAAACTGAGTTTATCCATACCGAGATAACTCATATCTTCCTTTTGTATGCCGAACCGTTTGACAAGTAATTCTCCTTTGGGCGTATTGGGAGATGTTATCGGAAGAAAAGTGAGAATGAAAATTTTATTTTTCTGTATTGTAAACGGATAATAACCGAAAAGAGTGTCCTCATAGTAACATTCAAACATGGCGCGACCGGATGCATCGGTAACAATACGATGCTTGTACAGAAGCGGATTCATCGCATAATAATTACGTTTGTGTGCAGGGAAAATATCCATGCGTTCCTTTACCCGCAGCAAAGCATGCGACTGAATGTATATATCAAGATACCTTTCGCCAAATCGTTCGGGAAAAATAACCCGATGATCGATCTTTGCTCCCCATGGAGGAGTGTTGTTGACTCGTCCGGCTTTGACTCGGAACGCCTTATGTTTTTGATTCTTGTATTGGAAATAGACAACTTCACTTTCTTCCGAATAAAGGAAAACCGTAGTTTTCAGGTATCCGGCTCCAATTTCGGAAGGGACTACCCATGAGTATCCGTAGACACGAAAATTAACTTTTGAAATCATCTGGATATGTTTTCGTATCTCTTTTCCAACAATTTCGAGAAGGTTCGGAACGGGCAATTCGTCAAACTTTTCGGCAATAGCGTCCACAATCTTCATCTGCTCGGGAGGAAAAGATCGATCGCTTTCGTCGTGTATGCATAAGATTTGAGCATTGAGCGAAACACCGAAAGTGGCAAGGTCGAGGTAGGTCAGACCTATACTTTCATCTCCGTAGTAATTGTTGCGCATGAACTGTTGCACGGAATTATTGACCATATTCACCAATTGACGCGGTACACGATTCCCTTCTACTACCTTAAACTTGGGAGCTTCGGTTTCAACATGCAAAAAAACGCCGCGCTGATATTTCGACAGTTTATCAAAAATATCGGGATCAAATCCGTACACACTGAGTATCTTTTTCGTGGTAATATATGCTTTGTCTATAAACCGCTTATTCAGTATCCGTTTACGCACATCCGGCGATTTCTTTTGAGGATTTTTTTTCTTCGACATAACTGTTTCCTTTAATATAATGATGAATTGTCGTTTTAAACAACGCAAAGATAAGCCTTTTTCGTCTTACAAGCAAAATTTCCAGATTGGAAAGCTGGCTTTCAGATGCTCATCTAGCTCAACAAGGAGCAAAAATCTTCCATTTGGATTAGATATATCGTACAGAAAGACGTCGGATGACAATAAGACAGCTTGGCAATGTCTTTTGCTGACAAATAGGCAGTCTGTTGGACGTGGAATGAAATTTGGATATTTCTTTAATGGAATAATAATAAATAAAACTTATGAATACGGAAAAATTTACGGTAAAAGCGCAATCGGCGCTGGTACGATCGCAAGAAATTGCAACTGAACATCAGAATCAATACGTTGAGAATCTGCATGTCTTGAAAGCAATGATTGAAAACGAAGAATACGTTACCAATTATCTGTTGAAGAAATGCAATGTAAATACCATTTTATTGGCTCAAACGCTTGATAAAGCAATTGATCATCTGCCTAAAATCGACAGCGTCAATACGGTCTATTTGTCACAGTCGGTAAGTACAATGCTGCAGAAATCCTTCAAATATCTGACTGAAA
>JAISRU010000169.1 GCA_031273515.1 Bacteroidales bacterium
ACCGTATCTGCAAGTTCGTCCGGACGCAAATTCAGATGATAAACGCTTCCGTCTGCTTGCAAGGGCATTTCCGAATGTTGAATTTCCATAAACAGCAGATTATTATTTCATTTTTTTCAGATAGACCGCATACAATGATATAAATGCAAGGGACAACAGCAATCCCATGATATTAATATTCGTTTTGAAGATCAGCAGAGGCAATGCAAATACTAAAATTTGTCCGACAATATACAGATGAAATCCTGTTTTACGCAGTGTCAACATACATATTGCGCCTGCAATTGACAATAAATACGGAATTGTCATTAACAGAACGTAAGAGCGTGGTATATTGATCAGCATATCGGCTGTTTGCTGATACGCTTCGCCCAAAGTTCCACCCACTGTTGATCCCATTTGCAACATTAATTCGGGCATAATGTCGTACATGGCGAACAACACAAAGATACCAAGCGCTGAAAATCCGCTTCCGATAAGCGTCAAAACACACAGAATGACTAAACCAACAGGACCTTTCGAGGTTTTTACAGGATTAGTTTCCTGACAATCAAATTTATTTGTATTTTCCATGAGAAATTCTTTTTAAAACTCGATACGCTTGCAAAAGTAACTAAAATAATTGAGAATTTTCAGTCATGCTCTTCGGAAGACAATCCTTACCGCTTTGCGCTTTTGTCCACATGTTCACTTGTCCACGAATAAATCATCGTTCAAGACAAAAAAAAGTTTCTTTTTCGCCGATAATTAAAAAATATATTGTTACTTTGCAAAATTAATTCTGCTGTGATAGAAACAAACGGGTTCGGTTTTGTTCACGGCTTAAAATAATATGGCGAACCTCTTAATAACTGATTAGATATGAGAAATTCAAGTAAATTTTTAGTATTCTTTTTATTGACCTTATTTGTTGCCGCCTGCGACAAAGATCCTGAGCCGGATCCGAACAATGGTGAAGATCCGCCTCCCGTTACCGTAACAAAATATACGGTGGGAAGCTATTACGATGTAAATGGCATTAAAGGCGTCGTGTACGAAATTACATCCGATGACAGTCTGCACGGAAAGATAATTTCGTTAGATGAAGCTTTTCTGGCGTGGTGTACTACCGATTCGCTCATTGCGACGGGAGCGCTGGATGTAGGTGACGGCGAAGTAAACATGACGACTGTCAAAAATCTGGGGACAATGTCCGATTTCCCTGCTTTTGAATGGTGTCAGGCAAAAAACAGCAACGGCGTTACGGGCTGGTATCTACCTGCTGTTAACGAAGTGTATGATTTTGTTATTCTTGTACGCGATCCTTTGAATGAAACTCTGGCAAAGAATCAGGGAACGCCTCTCCAGAATAATGCTTACTGGTCGTCAACGGAATTTTCCAGCGCCGGTATGGCAATGATAGCTGACGCCAGATCCACGGCGAATAATAATGCCGGCAAAAAAACACAGCATTATGTACGCGCAGTGCGGAAATTCTAATGTCGGACGTACGACATGTTATGCATCTTAAATTTTTATTTGTTTCGTATCGCACCACAAGCGGGTGCGATACTTTTTTTATTTGTCTTTTCGCTTAGACCAACGCCAATGCACGGAGATCCCCATTTATACGATTTATTAAACCGACTTGCAATATCTTATCAATACATAGAGCATCCGCCTGCGCCTACGATCGCCATTGCAAAACAGTACTGGCAGGGCTACGACGCAACACACTGCAAAAATCTTTTCTTCCGAAATCATAAGGGGAGTAATCATTTCTTGGTGATATTGGATTGCGATAAAAACATGGACATTCACAGCATCGAACAGGTATTGCGACAAGGAAAACTTAGTTTTGCCTCCGAACAGCGTCTGATGAAATATCTCGGACTGACAGCAGGTTCGGTTACTCCCTTCGGACTTATCAACGACAAAGAACATCATGTACATGTCTTTTTAGACAAACATTTGCAAGAAACACCTCGCTTGAGTTTTCATCCCTGCATCAATACGGCGTCGTTGATTCTTCGGACGGATGATTTTATTCGTTTTCTAACATATTGTCAAAATCCATACGAATGGATATCTCTTTACACTTCTTAAACGCAATTCAACTTGACATATAATTATTTTACGCTCGCAAACGGAATACGGATTATCCACAAAGCTGTTTCTTCACAGATAGCGCATACGGGAGTGGTGGTCAATACCGGCACGCGGGACGAACAAAACAAAGAAGCAGGAATAGCTCATTTTATCGAACATCTTATCTTTAAAGGTACTCGGAAACGAAATACCTATCAGGTGTTGTCGTATTTAGAAAATGTAGGAGGTGAACTCAATGCCTATACCACCAAAGAAGAAACTTTTTTTTATGCTTCCGTATTGAACAAGTATTTTGCCCGATCGCTCGAAATTCTCTCCGATATTATCTTTCATTCCTGCTTTCACCCCAAAGACATCGAAACTGAAAAGGAAGTGGTAAAAGAAGAAATAAAACTGTGCAGAGATACCCCTTCCGAACTGATATTCGACGAATTTGAGAACCTTGTTTTCCAACATCATCCTTTAGGAACAAATATTTTAGGGACTCCTGCTTCTATCAATGCTATGACACAGGAAAAAATAAACGCCTTTATGCAGCGTACCTACAATACCGATCAGATGGTGATTGTTGTTGTCGGGAAGGTAAATTTTGCGTCTTGCATTCGTTGCGTCGAAAAATATTTTGCCGACATACCTGCCAACAGACGCAGTTTTCATCGTCTTCCTTTCACCGACTTTGCCGTTAGACATAAGAAAATAAAACAGCATTCCAATCAGGCGAATGCAATTATTGGTCAGGCTCTGCCCTGCTACGACGAAAGGAAAAATCAAATTGCCATTCTGCTGAACAATATTTTAGGCGGACAGGGATTAAATTCTCGACTCAATATGGCGATACGGGAAAAGAAGGGTTATGTTTACACCATCGAATCGAACTATGCTGCTTTGAGCGATGCAGGTTTATTCAGCATTTATACCGGTTCCGATCCGAAGAACAGAGAAAAATGCTTCGAACTTGTATTCAAGGAGATGAAAAAGTTGAGAGAACAGGCATTAGGAACATTACAGCTTCATCGTGCGCATTCGCAACTTATCGGACAACTGTGTATTTCGTTCGATTCCAATTTAACTGAAATGCTCTCGATTGGCAAGAATTACCTGATGTTCGATACGGTAGACGAGATAAACACAATTATAGCCAAAATTCGGACAATAACGTCGTCCGATCTCATGGAATTAGCCAACGAAATGCTGAATGAAGAAACAATGAGTACCATTATTCTGGCAAAAGAAGTTCATTGAATAAATAATGAACAAGTGGACAAGCCAACAAGTGAGAGCACAAACGAGGACTATGAATTGGCTTCGCCTTCTTTCTTGCGCTTCGGCAGAGGCAAACAAGTTTGCCTCTGCGCTCACTCGCTGCGTCGGTTGTCACATTGCTTCGATCCTAACAATAACCATGATAATAAAGAAAAAAAAAATAGTAAACATTTGAAAGCTGTTATGTTTCAATTCGACTCCATCATGATCGTATAATAATAGAGGTATACATATCTTCTATAAACATTTGACCTCTTCGAGGTTGAACTTCATATCTGTTATAAGTTTTTTATTTTTCATTCCTTCGTTACAGGTG
>JAISRU010000144.1 GCA_031273515.1 Bacteroidales bacterium
GAAACTCAAATGTCCGTAGGACATTCATATCAATAGAAACGCATAAACACCATAGAAACAAATCCCCGTAGGGGATTCACAGCATTAGAACAGCATATTTCTCCCAAAGAAAATGTTCCAACGATAGAAAAAGCAAATTTGTAACTATCTGAAAACAGGACGATTATTTTTACGTCATTGTAAATTGTGAGGTACGAGCAATATGGTAACCGACGCACGAAGCGAGCGCAGAGGCAGCTTGCTGACTATACCGAACCGCAAGGAGGAAAGCAAAGCCAATCCAGAAAAACAACTCCTTCGGAGTTAGTCCTGCACAACCTCGTCTACTGTTCGCTCGTCTACTTGTTCACTTGTCTACTAATAATCATGTCAATCAGTTAATCAGATAAATCACAGTTCAGACAATAATCACCCGCAGGTAATTTTCAATTTTCAATTAGATTGCGTCCGAATGGCATGAATGAAAATTCTCAATTATTTATGCTACCTTTGCATGTAAAATTAAACTAATGAATTTGGATTTTATCAAAGAAATAGATGCTTCATGGTCATTGTTTTTAGATCGGGATGGAGTGATTAATCAACGAAAACAGGGAGGATATATTCAACATTGTTCGGAATTTCGTCTGTTGGAAGGAGTTCAGGAAGCGATTGCTGTCTTTAAACAGATATTCGGACATATTTTTGTCGTTACCAATCAACAGGGTATCGGTAAAAAACTAATGACAGAAGAAGACCTTCAACATATCCATGACTATATGGAAACGCTACTTAAAATAAAATTCGACAGAATATATCACAGTCCTTTTCTTGCTCAGGAGAATAACATCATGCGCAAACCCAATCGGGGAATGGCAATACAGGCAAAAAAGGATTTCCCTGCCGTTGATCTGTCCCGATCGATTATGGCAGGCGACAGTCAAAGCGATATTTTGTTTGGAAAAGCATCAGGCATGAAAACAGTGTATATCTCGAAAGAAGAAAATACGCCCGAAGCCCATTTGGTTTGTGCCTCGTTATACGATTTCGCAAAAATAATTTCAGGTAAGCAGTAAAATATTCTTTTGATACTTAATACGATAAGAAAGAAAATGTTTTTTTTAGCAGGATTTGACTTTGATTCTGCTTGTTTTAAAAAAAAATAATGTACCTTTGCAAAACAGATTTTGGATGATATTAAAACAGACAATATGCAGGAATTGAAACTATTGAGCTTTGATGTTGAAAATAAGATACTGCAATTGGCTGAAACATACAGACAATTGAAAGAAGAATATATCACTTTGAAGCAAAAAAACAAAGAGTTAAAAGAGGTAATAACAAAATTAGAATATAAAGTAAAAAACCAGTCGGAACAACTTGTGAAATATAAGTTGAATGAAAAAATGAATGAAGAGAAAAAATATACGGATGTCAAATTAAAGATAAATGAATTAGTGCGGGAAATTGATATGTGTATAAAATTATTAAATGAATAAATATGGCTGAAGAACGAAAATCAATTACATTATATGTGGCGCAGCAGCCATTTAAGTTATCTATTTTGCCCAGTCAGGAGGAACTGTATCACAGAGTGGAAAAAAGGATACAGGATTATACCCGTGATCTGGCAGAAAAAAATAATATAACCGACAAAGTTATGCAATTAGGATATGCTGCTATAAACTTTGCTCTGAATGAAATATATTTGACCGACAAACAAAAATTTGTCGATACAGACTTGAAAAACAATTTACGAAAAATACAGGAAGTCATAAATTTGACGCTTAATGATTCAAAGGAATGACGGATACGTTCTTTATATATAAGTTATAATCCCGCATAAGACCAACATCGTTTGTTAAACTCAACAGTAACAAACAAGAATAGCCGTCTCGTGATGGATAAAGGAAGTTGGAGTCTGCCTTGGTGGAACTGTCCAAAACCTTGACACATTACGGCGTCTATAAACCTATGTAAAAAGGAGTTTATATAGACCCATTTTGGCTTTGCGGGATTTTTTTATTTTAGATAATTAAGAGAAAAACAGATAATAATAAATAAGTCTTTAAATAATGAATATAATATATACGATAATAATACCGCTGTTTGGAGCAGGAATTGTAATTTTGACAGCCTCTATCATTCTCCGAAGAACAGTGAGCAAAAAAACAAAACGTCTTCTTAAAGAAGCAAATGAAGAGGCAGAATTAATTAAAAAGGAACGAATATTACAGGCAAAAGAGAAATTCCTGCAATTGAAAAGTGAACATGAGAAAACGATTTCGGAAAAGAATAAAGCCATTTCCGCTACCGAAAATCGACTCAAACAGAAAGAAATTGCGCATTCTCAAAAACAGGAAGCCTTACAACGAAAACAAAATGAGGTAAATCAACAGCATCAAACCTTACAGATACAGTTAGAAGCAACAAAAAGAAAACAGGCAGAACTTGATAAAAGCCATAAACAAATACAAATACAGTTAGAAAATATATCAGGTTTGTCGGTGGATGAAGCAAAGAAGGAATTGATAGCATCTTTGCGGGAAAAGGTTCAGGCTGACTCGGTTGCTTTAGCTAAGGATATAGTCGAAGAAGCAAAACTTGCAGCTAATCTGGAAGCGAAAAAAATATTGATAAAAACCATTCAACGTACAGCTGTTGAACATACTCATGAAAATTCGGTGTCTGTTTTTAATATTGATAACGAAGAAATCAAAGGTCGGATCATCGGACGGGAAGGAAGAAATATCCGAACATTAGAATCAATGACAGGCGTGGATATTATTATAGACGATTCTCCTGACGCCATTATTTTATCAAGTTTTGATCCTGTACGTCGTGAAGTGGCTCGTTTGTCGCTCAGTAAGTTGGTTACCGATGGACGTATTCATCCTGCCCGTATTGAAGAAATCGTAACAAAAACGAAACGTCAGATAGAACAGGAAAT
>JAISRU010000152.1 GCA_031273515.1 Bacteroidales bacterium
AAATCCTCGACTGTGAGAGAGTTGGGCAAACAATTCGATTATTTTATAGAGGTAAACTTTGAAAGAGATGACAGAGAACTGAACATAAAAGCTGTGTTTGAAAGAGGATTAAGTCCTAAGCGGATATGTGAAGAACTTTCTTTGATTTACCAAATGCCTGTTGTAGCCGGTCGAACATTGTTGTTTTTTGACGAAGTCCAGTCGTGTATTCCTGCGATTTCGTCCTTACGGTATTTTTACGAAGAATATCCCGAATTGCATGTCATTGCCGCCGGTTCGCTGTTGGAATTTGCCTTGCAGGAACTTCCGTCGTTCGGGGTGGGACGCATTCGTTCGCTGTATCTCTATCCTTTTTCGTTCGACGAATATTTACGGGCAATGGACTTCCATATACTTGCCGACGCTTTGCAAAACGCCTCTCCCGACAATCCGTTTTCGGAAACAGTACACAAACAGTGTCTTCAACAGTTGATACGATTTATACTTGTCGGAGGAATGCCGGAAGCCGTAGTTACGTATGTCCGCAGCGGTTCGTTGCTCGAATGTCAGCAAGTATTGGACGATTTGACCCTGTCGTTCTATGATGATTTCGCAAAATACAAAAAGCGCGTACCCACTTCGCGTTTACGGGAGGTATTTGCCTCCATTGTGCGTCAGACCGGCGGAAAGTTCACTTATTCCAAAGCTTCGCAGGAAGCCAATCATGTGCAGATTAAACAAAGCGTGGAACTCTTGGAACTTGCCGGTATTATTTACCCCGTAACGCATACTTCAGCCAATGGCGTCCCGTTAGCCGCCGAAATGAATACAAAGTTTCGCAAGTACCTGATTTTCGATACGGGTATCTATCAGCGTTTTTTACAGTTGGATTTAGGAAAGTTGCTCACAGCCGAAAGTTTAGAACAAGTGAACAAAGGCGCATTGGCAGAATTATTTGTCGGTTTGGAACTCCTGAAGGCTTCCATCAGTGTCCCAAGTCGTCTTTATTATTGGCAGCGCGAAAAGTCAGGGAGTTCTGCCGAGATCGATTACGTTATTGAACGTCATACCGATATTGTTCCTGTCGAAATAAAAGCAGGAACAAAAGGTTCGATGCAAAGCATGTTTCAATTCCTGTCCGAAAAAAATTATGATTATGGTATCCGCTGTTCGATGGAAAACTTTGGCGTCTACCGAAACATACGGATTTATCCGCTTTATGCCGCCTCTCAATTGTCTGAACGCTGATTTATCTGATTGGCTTTGCCTTTCTCCTTCTTGCTCGGCAGAAGCAAACAAGTTTGCCTCTGCTCTCGCTTCGTGCGTCGATTAACTGATGAACATGATTATTGAATGGCAATTTTCAATTAGATTAAGTCCTGATTCAGACAAAGGGAAGGCATGAGGAAGACAATCCTCGTCCGTATGGCATGACAGAAAATTCTCAATTAAATTTGTTTTATTCCCATTCTATTGTAGCGGGAGGTTTTGAACTTATGTCATAGACAACGCGGTTCACGCCTCGTACTTTGTTGATGATTGCATTGGAAACGGATGCAAGTAAATCGTAAGGAAGATGTACCCAATCAGCAGTCATTCCGTCGGTAGAAGTTACGGCGCGCAAAGCCACGCAGTTTTCGTAGGTACGTTCGTCTCCCATCACTCCTACTGTCTTGACGGGAAGCAGCATAGCTCCTGCTTGCCATGTCTTTTCATACCAGCCTGTTTCTTTCAGTTTGTCGATAAAGACAGCATCTACTTCCTGTAAAATACGAACCTTTTCTTCGGTAACCTCTCCCAGAATACGTATTCCCAGACCGGGTCCGGGAAAAGGATGTCTTTCCAACAAGACAGAAGGAACTCCAAGCGCTTTACCAATCGCACGGACTTCGTCCTTAAACAGTAGACGAAGAGGCTCTACGATTTTCAATTTCATATAGTCAGGAAGTCCGCCTACATTGTGATGCGATTTAATGGTTGCAGAAGGACCCTTGACCGAAATAGATTCAATCACATCGGGATAGATTGTCCCCTGAGCCAGCCATTGAACATCTTTCAGCTTTTGCGCCTGTCGGTCGAAAACAGTGATGAACGTCCTGCCGATTATTTTACGTTTTTGTTCCGGATCGTCAATTCCTTTCAGATTTTGATAAAACAATTGTGATGCATCCACGCCGATCACATTCAATCCTGTTTCTTTGTAAGTTGTCAAGACCGTTTCAAATTCGTTTTTGCGCAGCAATCCGTTATTGACAAATATTCCGGTCATGTTTTTACCGATAGCCTTATCCAACAGACAGGCTGCCACACTTGAATCCACTCCGCCCGAAATGCCAAGAATGACTTTATCGTTCCCTAATTGACTGCGAAGCGTTTGGATACTTGTTTCGATAAAAGAATTGGGAGTCCAGTTTTGGGAACAGTCGCAAATACCAACGACAAAGTTTTTCAACATTTGTCTGCCCTGTTCGGAATGATGGACTTCGGGATGAAACTGTATGCCATACGTTTCTTCTCCAACTATTTTATATCCTGCATATTTTACATCCGCCGTGCTGCACAGTATTTCGAAATGTCCGTCGAGATTTGTAATACTGTCGCCGTGGGACATCCAGACCTGTGTATCGACATCGACGTTTTGCATCAATTTATTTTCGTTATCGACACAGGTTAATCTTGCTCGTCCGTATTCCCGCGTAGGCGATGGCTGAACCTTTCCTCCATGATGATACGCCATGAACTGAGCGCCATAGCAAACTCCCAATACAGGAATTTTACCTCTGTATTTGTCCAAAGGAGGATTGGGAGCTTGTGGGTCGTACACCGAAAAAGGACTTCCCGACACAATAACTCCTTTCACAGTTTGGGTCAAAGCGATATCCGCATGATAAGGATGTATTTCGCAATAGACATTCAATTCTCTAATTCTTCGGGCGATCAATTGGGTGTATTGCGAACCGCAATCTAAAATTAAAATCATTTCTTCCATAATCAATTATCAATTTATTGAGGATTGTCCACTCGTTTACTTGTTTACTTATTATTGCAGATTAGCGCTGATGATGCGTAAAAATTCCTGTCGGGTGTTGTAATGTTTCAGGAAAGCGCCTGTAAAGTCGGACGTTGTGGTAACGGCATTCTGTTTCTGAACTCCCCGCATCGACATACATAAATGCTGTGTCTCAATTACAACAGCTACCCCAAGCGGATTTAATGTGTCCTGAATACATTCTTTGATTTGCGTGGTCAGTTGTTCCTGAATTTGTATTCTGCGGGCAAAAGCATCAACCACGCGCGGAATTTTACTCAGTCCGACAATATAACCGTCGGGAATGTATGCGATGTGCGCCTTCCCGAAAAACGGAACCAAATGATGTTCGCACAAAGAATATATTTCGATGTCTTTGACAATAACCATCTCTCTGTAATCCTGCTTGAACATGGCTGAACGCAATATTGCTGCAGGGTCTAAATGATATCCCTGCGTGAAAAACTGCATGGCTTTTGCTACTCGTTCAGGCGTTTTTAGCAAGCCTTCTCTGTTGACGTCTTCGCCGAGCAACTCCAATATTGCTTTGTAATGTTTTTGCAGTTCGGTTGTTATCTGCAAACTGTAACTGTCTTGTCGTTCGTAACCTTCGTTGTTATCGTTGTACATTGATCTGTCTGATATATTTTTATTGTATGATTATAAAAATGGATTATGTTCTTTTTCATATCCTGTGCTTGTGCTGTCGCCGTGTCCGGGCAAGACAAGGGTATCGTCGGGAAGGACAAAAAGCTGCTCATAAACAGATGTCCGCAGAACGTCGTAGTTTCCTCCCTGCAAATCGGTTCTGCCGATACTGTTTTTAAACAGGACGTCTCCCGAAAACACTGTCGAATCATCTTT
>JAISRU010000003.1 GCA_031273515.1 Bacteroidales bacterium
GTTGGCATAACGTCGTTCGATCAACAAGGAATCAGTTTGAGTCAAAACATACCCAATCCTGCGACTGACAACACGGTTATTCGTTACAGTGTTCCTTCGGATGGAAGCGTAACATTCAACGTTTACAGCATCAGCGGACAGGTACTATACAGTCAGACGGCAGAAACAAGTTTCGGCGCTCACAGCATCGAACTGAACACCTCCGACTTGTCTGCAGGAATATACTTTTATTCAATGGAGTTCAAAGGACAACGTCTGATAAAACGTATGGTCATCGAACGTTAAGAAAGAGAAGAATAAAGAAGTTTTCATATAACATTAATTTAGGGTTGCCACAAAAAGGTAGCCCTTTTTTCATTAGTATTAGTAGACGAGTGAACAAGTGGACAAGGGTGCAAGCGACAAGTATTGTTTCCCGATAGAGTAAAGAGGTGGAGATAGGTTTCCCCTCCCCCTCGTCAATCCGTCCGTGCGGTTTTCCCGCATACGGCTTTCGTATAAACTTCTTCGATAGCATTCCTCAGTCTTGCTCATCGTTTGTATTTTATACTAACCCGCTGTCATGTTCTTCTGTAAAGCATCTAAAATCCATTTAATACCAAATTGCTATCAAATAGTATAAAAAGATTGGTATAATATTCTGTTAATCACGGATTAATCTGTTTTGCCATAACTATAATGGCAAAGGTTTGGTATTATGTGATTAACGGATGAACATGATTAAATAATTGAGAATTGCCTGCGGACGATTATTGTCTTCCCCCTTTATCCTCGCTTTTGTCTGAATCAGGATTGCCCTTCGGGCTTTCTCCTTCTTGCTCGGCAGAGGCAGCAAGCTGCTTCTGCTCTCGCTTCGTGTGTCGATTTACAGGATTACAAGATTGACATGATTTTTTCTGTGGAACTCTGTGTCATCTGTGTGCTAATTTCTTCGTCGCTTTGCGCAATTTTCAATTCTCAATTTTCAATTTTCAATTTTCAATTAAATGAAATATCCCCATATATAGGTATAGATTTCGGTAAAAATAGCCATTAATGAGGATGGATTATCTGTTGGAAATAAGTTTTCTTTGCAATATTGTTTTGTGGGGCATAGATACAAAGACAAACCTCACATAAAGAAATATATAATATCATAAATAAATAAATAGTTTTCATCATGAAGAAAATAGGCATTATTTACGGTTCTACAACTGGAAATACGGAGAACATTGCAAAGAGTATTGCAGAAAAATTATCGTCGGAAGAGGTACATTCTATCGAAGTATCTCAATTAAAGCAGGAAGACTTGGAAGCGTTTCCCAATCTGATTTTAGGAACTTCCACATGGGGAGTGGGCGACTTGCAAGACGACTGGGAAGGAGCTTTGGACGTATTGAAAAAAAGCGACCTGACAGGAAAAAAAATCGCCTTGTTCGGTCTGGGTGATTCCGATTCGTATCCTGCCACCTTTGTGGACGGAATGGGAACGCTATACGAAACCATTCAGAATAAAGGATGTAGTGTTATTGGCAGTTTTTCTGTCGACGGCTATCGGTTTGACGGATCAAAGGCAGTTAAGGACAATGCTTTCGTCGGACTTGCTTTAGACGAAGACGGGGAAAGTAATTTAACGGAAAGCAGAATAAGTAAATGGATTTCGGATATTCTTCCGCAATTCCAATAGACTTTCTTGAATTGATTTACAGGAAGTTATATTGTCTTTTATGGAAGTATTGATACACCATATCTACGAATACAAAAAAGGATTGCGTCATTTGGTATTGCATACGCTGGACGCATCTCTGCTGCACAAAGCGGAGTTGAAATTACAGCAGCAGGGCATTGATTACATCGTAAGATATGTTACCTGCTCGAAAATCAATTTGTTTTTCGGAAATAAGGACTGTATCCGAATTGTGGATAAAATAGGAGATAAAACCTTAAACGAATATACTCCAGAAGAAGATTTTGTTCTTGGAACTATGCTTGGTTATGACCGCTTACAGCAATGTAAACGCTATCTAAAGAGAAAGGAAACTTTTAATTCTTTCTCGCACCGTTGAACTCTTGCCGTTTCTTTTCGATACGGCGACTTCCTTTTCATCCGAGATGAAGAGAACTGTACCTCTTATTGTTACTAATTAATTACGAAAAGACTGTTCTAAAACGGACAGTCTTTTTTAGGATAAATGGTCGAGAAGTAAATAGAAAATATAAACAAATGCAATAATGAGGTAATGAGGTGTTGGTTCTGGGGTAACTCATTGGCTACTGCGGTTGTTTTATTAAGAAAATTAGGTGGAAATGAGGTTAAACCAACTCCGAAGGAGTTCAATATGAATAACCCCCAATGAAGCACAACGATTGAATGATTATATCGCATTGAGCGCATTTGTAAGATATTGAATATAAACAAAATGATAAACATACGAAAAGCAGTACTGCTTTTGAGTAAAAGCAGTACAGGTTTTGGGCAAAAGCAGTACAGGTTTCAGGTAAAAGCAGTACGGCTTTTTACCTGCCTTCGGTGTAGCGTTTTTATACGCCAAATGGAGAATAAAGTAAATGGATAATATAAACAGATAAAAAGAAGTCTACAGGTAGACAAAAAAGAAGACGCAAAACATCGTGAATTTAAGTTCGCTACTGTAAGCGCTCGTCCCCTGAGCGGATTAATTGTCCCAAAATCAGAATTAGATCGGTGAACAAAATACCCGCATGAACATTTTGTTCTACATTGGTAATTGCTTCGTTGAGCGCATTCATGACCGCTTCCCCATTGCGAATATTGATAAAAGGATGAAAATTGGCAAGCCATGCCGCCTCTTCCGAAGACGATTTAACCAACGAAGATGCATTGCAATTGCTAAGAATACATTTACGGGTCAGAACCAAAGCATAACGCAAAAACGACTTTTGACGTTCCCGTCCCAAGGTTTCCAATTCTTTTATCAGGGCGACCGTTTCGGGAAAAATAACTTTTTCGGGATCTTTGAAATAATAAATCCGATATGCCGAACGCATCATGGAAACAAAGCGTCCGAAATGATGTTGCTCTGTCGTTTCCCGTTCCTTCCTGTTGAGCGCATCCGACAAATTATTATCGGTAAGAGAAGCTATATCAATGGCTTCATCGCGAGAACAGGACAGTTTACGGGAAACAATCTCCACAAAATCTTCCGTATTCGGTTTATTGATCTTCACAAGCTGTAAACGGGAAATGATTGTCGGCAACAACTGATCATTGTTTTCACTGATCAGGATAAAGAGCGTTTTTCCGTCGGGTTCTTCCAAACATTTGAGCAGTTTCTCTCCCATTTTGGAAGATATTTTTTCTGCCATCCAGATGATAAAAACTTTATATTCCGCCTCGTAAGGTTTTGCTATCTGAGCTTCCAAGATACGGGATATATCGTTTGTATTGATGGCAGGCTGTTTATTGGCGATATCTAATTTTTCCGACCAGTCGTCCAAAGAAAACAGGGCATTTGTTTCTTTACAGATTTCCCTCCATTCTTGATAGAAAGAAGCGGACTCGTTATCTTTTTTCACTCTCGCTGTCAAGGCGTTGGGAAAGAAGAAGTATAAATCGGGATGAGCCAAATTTCTGTATTTCACACAAGACGGACAAACGCCGCAAGCATCGGCATCCGTTCTGTGCGAACAATTGATGTATTGCGCATAAGCAATAGCCAAGCCCAGAGCATGCGTCCCCGGCTGAGCCGAAAACAACTGCGCATGACTTACCCGTTGATTGCGTACCGTATTGATTAATAATTGTTTCAATTCCTGAGAAACAAGAACGTCTGAAAAAAGCATATTCTATTTATTATTGCGTGTTATCAATTCTTTAACCAACAGACTTAACTTGGGTTCAGCATCGCCTGCAGCCTTTATAACTTCTTTGTGCGATACTTTTTGTATCGATCCGACAATTCCCATATCCGTAATGACCGAAAATGCAACGCATCGCATACCGGCATGTCGAGCCACGATTGCCTCCGGTACGGTGGACATGCCTACGCAATCTCCGCCGATAATACGAAACATGCGATATTCGGCAGGCGTTTCAAACGAAGGACCCTGCGTTCCTACATAAACTCCTTTGTGAAGGGCGATTTGATGTTGCAAGGCGATTTGTTCTGCCTGTTCAATCAATTCGGGAGAATACACTGCGCTCATGTCGGGAAAACGATCGCCGAATGCTTCATCATTTTTTCCCCGCAAAGGATGTTCGGGAAAACAATTGATGTGGTCGGTAATCAACACTATATCTCCGACCTTATAATCGGGGTTCATTCCGCCTGCAGCATTCGATAAAATTAAAATATGGACTCCCAGCGCTTTCATCACCCTGACAGGGAAAGTTATTTCCTGCATCGTATAACCTTCATAGTAATGAAATCGTCCCTGCATGACCATAATTTCTGTTTCGCCAATCGTTCCAAAAAGCAGTCTGCCTTCATGTCCGTCCACTGTGGAGATCGGAAAATGAGGAATGTAGCTATAGGAAAAGGATGTCCGAACGTCCATATCTTTTGCTAATCCATTTAGACCGCTTCCCAATATAAGTCCGATTTTAGGACGTATGTTTGTTCTTTCTCTCAGAAAATCAACGGTGAGTTGTGTTTGCTTTGACATATTCATGTATTTGTTCTTCAAATTTAGTCTTGTATTTAGGATGAAATGTTACCTCTATTGGAATATAGAAAATCGGTAATTGTTCCACCTCTGTTTTCAGTTTACTGTCCATTAAACGGATTGCATCCTTTTCTGTTGTGATAACCGAACAGTTTTTCCGCATGGAACGGTCTGCATACTTGCTCATTTTTTGTATATCGCTGACTGTAAAACAATGATGGTCTGAAAAAACAAGTTGTTGTTTTTCGGCAAATCGATTATTGACATATTCCAAAAAGGGATACGGATTGGCGATACCGCAAACAATTACTACACTTTGAATACTTTCTACAGAAAACGACTTTGCTTTGTGAGTCAACGGAGTTATTTCTCCAAATGCAATATGGGAAAAATAAACCGTTTGATGAGGTAAGGGATTAATTTTCTCCATAATAATTCTTTCTTCCAGAACAGGTATTACGAGAGGCGATTTTGTAACAATAATAATATCTGCATCTTTTGCCGCCCAACGTCCTTCCCGAAGTTTCCCCATCGGAACAACATGGTCAGAGATATAGTTATTATAATAATCGGTCAATAAAACAGACAAGCCCGGTTTGAGAGGTAAATATTGATAGGCGTCGTCTAATAAAACGAGGTCGGTATCAGGCGCTTTTGCAAATATTTTATTCAGACCGTTTATTCTGTTTTTATCTACGCAGACCGTTATCGAACGATGTTTTTTATAGAGCAGCAAAGGTTCATCGCCCACATCCTGAGTGCTTGAAGTCGCATCGACAAACCGAAAACCTTTTGTTTTTCTTCCATATCCGAGACTAAGCATTGCAATACGGTAATGATTTCTTTCCAATAGACGGATAAGATATTCGATATGAGGCGTTTTCCCCGAACCGCCCATACACAGATTGCCTACGCAAATAGTCGGACGGGCATAGTTTATCCGATGACCGGAATTATAATATTTCCGTCTGAGATACATAAACAAAGCCCATAATGCAGAAAATGGTAAGAAAATATAGTTAAACATATTTACATAAAAATGTGTTAGTCATACAAATAGATGAAATTCCAGCGTTCTGTTTTATACAGGATAATTTGAATGCTAAGGTAACATTTTTTTTTGTATTTTTGGAGAAAATATATCATAACATAAAAATAAA
>JAISRU010000013.1 GCA_031273515.1 Bacteroidales bacterium
ATGTGATGGCAGTGTGATTAAGAGGTACTTTCCACAACACAATTATTTGATAATCAGTTGTATTTTTATGTGATGGCAGTGTGATTAAGAGGTACTTTCCACAACACAATTGTTTGATGATCAGTTATGTTTTTATGTGATGGCAGTGTGATTAAGAGGTACTTTTCACAACACAATTGTTTGATAATCAGTTATGTTTTTATGTGATGGCAGTGTGATTAAACATTCAATATTCCTTTGTCTATTAATCCTTAGAACAAATAGCCGGTATTGATGTACAGACTTCCTTTGCCGTCCTGTTTGTTGAAAGGTTTGGCATAGTCTATCGCGATGATGAAATTTCGATTGATGACAATCCGCAAACCTCCTCCGGCGGACAAATGCAATCCGTCTGACTTCGTCGTATTGACATATTCTTCGTAATCTTTCTGCATGAGCGTGTCCGACGATCCTCGATACGATATATCATAATTCCGAACTGCAATCGCTCCATCGCAAAAAGCATTCAGTCCAAGGTAAATGTTCTGCTTCCACAGATGAAACTGTACCATCTTCCACCGAAATTCCAAATTGAAAAATCCAACGTCCAATGCCTGTACTCTGTCGCGCATCAGTCCGCGAACAGTACGGTAGCCGCCTATGCCATCTCTGTCGTACTCTCTGCCGATGTTGCTGAATACAGGCAGTATATAATACGGTAGATAATTGCCGACAGTCCCCTGATAATTCAATCGATATGCAAATGTAAGTCTGTCTTTCACCAACGGAATATAATGTCGGAACGTGAACATATATCGATAATATGCATCAGTCGTCCCCAGAAACTGAGGAGCTACTGTCAGATTGGCTTCCGTCCAGATACCACGTGAAGGAGCCGCTTCAAAATCACGCGTATCATACATTATTCCTATCCGCAAGGCGCTTGTAAATCCTTCGTCAAGCTCGTTCTGAGGAATAATCCCCCAATCGATGTATTTCTCGTACAGCGTTTTCCCCGAAAACATTTCCGTACTGTCTTTCCCTTTGTTGATTTTCGACTCGTCAATATCCCTGTAACGATACCATCCGAAATAATAACTTGCCTGCCAAAAAAGTTTATTCTTCAGGATAGTTCCTACGAAATCGGCTTTGGCTGTTATGGCAAGTCGTTCCAAACGGTAAAAGGCATTCATGTATTCCGACGGCATACCCGTTTTGTCTTTCTGCTTCTTCCAATAGTTGACGTCCTCGTAATGATAGTCGGACTGATAACCGTTGTATCCGTAGAAATCCATCGCTTTGTCGAACGTTACCGTAGTCGCCAGCGACATGCGAACATGCGGAATCAGATGTTTTGTGTCGTAGGTCAGGAAATACTGCTGAGTGCCTTTGGTATACGCTGAGGCTTCTATATACCATTGTTGTCGCGGGTTCGGATAATTCGACCCGTCTGCGTAATCGTACAAATTGAGCAATGCCCCAAACTGAAATCCTTTGTCCTGATCGTACGCAATGACGGGAAGAGGTCCGAAGGAAATACCTTTTTTCACAATGTCTTCCCCCGACTTTCTCCCGAACAAGCCCTTCTTTTTCGGAACGTTCTGTGTTGTATCCGCCTGTTGTTCGGCATATTTCAGTGTATCGCTGTCGTTTTGAGCTGTCGAGGTCATTCCCCACAGCATAAGCATCGGTAATATTATCTTTTTTATCATACAGGTAGAATCTAAATAATTAACTGTTTATTTTATGACGCTGTTTCTGTTTTGTCTGATTTCTGACTGATGTTTTTCCATTCCTGTCTGATTATACCGAATTGTTTGCGTAAACCCCTATTGACAAGCCATTTCAGGTCGGACATAAATCTGCGTAACAATCGAAGGTATTCATGCAGGAAGAAAAAAGAAAAGAAAACCAGGAATGCGGCAATAATTCCGACTATCCATGAGCATGTAAGTCCGACAGTCAGTCCTGCAACTAACATCAGCACAGGAAAAAGTAAGAATGAAATCAAATAACGCAACGTATTGTGAAATGCCCTGTCTTTGAATTTGGAACACATCCAGACCGATAATCCTGTGATGGGGAGGTTCGCAATAAAAGCGCCGACAAAACAGGGCAAGCCCAACAAAAGAAGTATCGTCTTCAAGGCCAACGACGACCGAAGATGCGTGTTTAAAACAGAGGGAAGTCCGATATGCAATGCGTGTCGTTTGCGTGCAAAATCGCCTGTCGATTGCAGCAGATTTTGCATGTCCTGCGGATTGGATTTCAACAGACTGTCTGCTTCTTGCAAGGTTTGTTTTGCTGTTGTAAATCGGTCGAGTAGCTTGTTTTTGCGCAGGTTCGGAATTCTTTGTTGTTTGTCGCCGCACAGCAGACAGAGTTCGATCATGGCGTCGTAATTGGATTCGTCCGACACGTTGAGCAGTAACTTTTTGAGTTGATCGGAAAGATCGTCGCGCAGATAATTTATTTGTTCGGGCGTATCCCAGTCGGGATGATCCTTGACAAATTGCGTGATATTTATCGGACTGCCAATCTGCAACAAAAGCGAAGACCGATACCTGAAAAAATGTCCGTACTCGATGCCCACAGGAACAATATAAACAGGTATTTCTTCTCCGAACGACGCATTCGCCTGCAAAGCGATGCGGAAAATACCTTTCTGCAGAGGCAATAGACCGTGTTTTGCGCGATGCGTCCCTTCAGGAAGAATACAAAACGGAATTTTATCGTGAAGCACGTCCACGACAACAGCTGTAATTTCTTCGTTTTTTGCCAGACTTTCTATTCCGTCGCGTCTGCGGTTGATGGGGAGCATTTTCAGGAAAGTCAATATTTTGAGCAATGTCGGATGTTTGAATACGTCGGCTCTGGCAACAAAGACTTTAGCCTGTTTATCGATAATCAATATCGCCAGCGCATCCATCAGCGTATTGGTGTGATTGGGCGCATAAATAACGGTTCCGTCTTTGGGGATGTTATCTTTTCCGTGATATTCCACACGATGATAAGCCC
>JAISRU010000127.1 GCA_031273515.1 Bacteroidales bacterium
AGCATGGCTTTTCGAGGAATTTAAAATGAAACGATGGAAAGCTACATTAATAGCCACTTTGCTGGCTGCTGTAGCGGGAGCATTCACCACGCTTTCTTTTGGCGTTTTGAACGGGGTCAGGATTGGAGGAAAGACCATTTTCGACAGTTTCGATTTTCTGGCGACGAATCTCTTACTCCCATTAGGCGCTTTTTTCATTGTCCTCTTTTTGGGATGGTTCTACGGAGCAAAACAAACGAAAGAAGAAATCAGCAATGCCGGAACTGTCCGCATTCGGATTTTCCCTTTATTTTGGTTCATCATCAAATTCATTGCGCCCTGGGCAATCCTGCTTGTGTTCCTGAAAGAACTGCATGTCTTTTGATTTTGTCTTGAACTCTGATTTATTAGTGAACAAGTAAACAAGTAGACAAGTAGACAAGTAAACAAGTAAACAAGTAGACAAGTAAACAAGTGAGATTACGAAAGAGTATTCTGGATTGGCTTCGCCTTTCTCCTTGCGGTTCGGCATAGTCAGCAAGCTGCCTCTGCGCTCACTCGCTGCGTTGGTTGCCACATTGCTCGTACCTCACAATTCGCAATGACGGGTAGATTATATGCGTCCGAATGGCATGAATAAAAATTCTCCATTATTTTGTGTACTTTTGCAGACTGTGAAAGCATTTTTTTAAGCAATTAGAAATGGACTTTAAAAAACGAAAAAATATCAGCACATCTGACGATGAGACAAATTACAAATTCTACAGTTTCGCTTCTTTGTGGTACGACGATCTGATGAACGATATCGACAACGCTAAAAAATATGTCTATATTGAAACATTTCGCATAAACAACGATCCTGTGGGAATGCAATTATGCAATGCCCTCGTTCGTAAACATAGACAAGGAGTGAAAATTCGTGTTCTGGTCGATTGGTGGGGGACAGGAATAAATAATCCATGCGTCCAGACTATGAAACGGGAAGGTATCGAAGTCAGATGGTTTAAAAAATTTATTCCGAGTCTGTTTTTGTTTTCACGCAATCATCGTCGAGATCATCGGAAACTTATCGCTATCGATGATAATGTATCGTATATCGGATCGGCTAACTTTACTGTCTATAATACTCGGTGGAGAGAATCTATTCTGCGGATAGAAGGAAAAATGAGCGCCGTCTGTAAGAAAATATTTACGGATAATTTCAAAATATACAACAAAGATATTATGCATCCCTCTATCCGAAAAGCATTCAGACGAACTATCCGGTACAACGACTTCTTCTTTATTCGTGAAGTCCCTTCTCTTTTCAGTCAGCGGATTAAAAAAAATTACGTCCGTCTTATTCAGCGTTCTGAGAAAAGTATCGTTATCGAAACTCCTTATTTTCTGCCCGGATACCGCATCTATAAAGAACTGATCCATGCCGTAAAAAGAGGTGTCGATGTGAGAATTATTATTCCTAAAAGTTCCGATGTCAAAATAATCGATTATGTCAGGGAGTCGGTTTTGGGGCAACTCCATAAAAAAGGAATTAACATTCTGTATTATAAATATGGCAATCTTCACTCGAAACTGCTCAGCATCGACAACAAAATATTTTCGATAGGTTCTGCCAATATGGATCATCGCAGCTTTAAATATATGTTCGAAATTGCATTAATAGGCTTCGACCCCGTTATCAATACGTTGGTAAACGAACATTTGAAGCAATCAATATGGATGTCTGCCGCTTTTGATATACAAATTTGGAAGTCAAGACCTCTGTTTAAACGTTTTTTATCTCTTGTCATCACTCCGTTCAGTCATTTACTCTGATACATTATGGAATATCAAAAGAATATCAAAAGAAAAGGACTTATCTATTTAATAATAAGTATTGTCTTTGCGATAATTGGTTTTATTGTCAATTACCAGAACCGAATAGCTGTTTCTAGCGAAAACAAATACGAAAACTTTCAGTCCGACTTTCTCAAAAGAGAACAAATGCTGAATGAATTGTTCGCCAAACTGATACTTCGTCCTGTTAAGAACAGCGTCGATTTGGTGAATTTCTGTCACGAACATAAAGTGAATAAAGACGATTTTGTGTTCTTCGTTTATCGGGACAGTCTGCTTGCCGCATGGTCGTCGAACGAAATAGATCCGTCACGACGCTGGAAATGTAAGTTTCCCGAAGTCATGCAGATGGATAATAAGTGGGTTTATGTCAAACAAGCCGTTATAGCAGACGCCTGTTATGTCGCCTGTCTGATGATCGACAATATTGACAACGAAGATGAAAACAGCGCAATCATTAATGACCATTATCTTCACAATGTCTTCAGGGAGAGTTCGAAAAAAAACAAACAACCGACAAACTATACCATCTACAATAAAACAAGAAAAGCTGTCTTTACCATTTTTTATCCTCCCGTTCTGAAAAAAAACAACACAGCGGTGTTTTGCGAAATAATACTCTGGCTGATTGCTTTTACTGCTTTCTCTTTTGCTTTTATCTGTTTTGTTTTACAGCTGAAATTCTTTCAAAGAAGAAGCAACTTATTGTTCTTGATATTATCGGTCTTGCTTTTTATTGCGGCAAGATTTGTTTTCGGAAGTATTAACGCCTCTTCCGACCTGTTTTCTCCGATTTATTATTCTTCTCACTTTGCTTCTTTGGGATCATTGTTTGCCAATACCTATTTAATCCTGCTGGCGTCTGTCTTTTTTATGCAGTTTATTAATATGAAACGATTGACAGACAAAAGTAAAAAAACAAAAATCGGTATTTCTTCTGTATTTGTCCTGTTGGTTTTGCTTTATCATTTGTTGGCGTACAAGGTAATCTTGGGAATTACTACCGACAGCGTCGTGGTTTTGCGACCCGAAATGATTTATCAATACGATTTATTCAGCATTATCGCCGTTTCTTCCATTGTCTTTATTTTATGGTCGGCATTTATTGTTACATATACAATCCTCAACGAAACGTTTCTGTTATTAAAGAACAAAAAAGTTTTCATGTTGATACTGCTTGCAGGCTCGACAATAGGAACACTGTGTTTCAGCATTTTTTATATCTTGAACAACGTATTGAGCGTGTATATTTTATATTTGCTTTTTATTTTGCTGATAACGGTCATTTCGGTGTACATTCTCTACAAAAAGAAATTGCATAATCTGTTATTTCATTGCATTATCTATCTAATATTAAGCATTATTACGCTTTTCACGGCAAATCAGACCGTAGACGAAAGAGAGAAAAAATACAAGGAGTCAATGGCGGAAATGATATTATCGAATGAAGATCCTTTTGTGCTGTATTCTCTGCACGAAATGGGAGAAGAAATGGAAAAAGATACCAATCTGCCGACTATGTTTCTCAACATTCCGTTTGTGGTCAATGATATACGGTCGTATATTGTTTCGAAATACCTTAAAAAGTATGCCGAAGACTATCGGATATGTATCGACGTTGGATTTGAAACTTTTTCGGATGAAGATCATAAAGCGCCTCACAAACATACCCACAACGGCATTGTTTCCGATACGATAGATAAGGTTTCTTTCCGCAGAATTGGATTTGGCAGATCGGAATACAGGATATGTATTGCAATTCCTCTAACTAACGATCAGACAGGCAGAATAAATATTGTTTTTCGGATGTACATTGCTTCCGAACAACAGTTCGAGCTGGAAAAGATACTGCAAAAAGAAATGTCGAACTACAGTTATGCGGGCTACGAAAATAATATCCTGAAAATGAATGCCGATGACGGCGCTATTCATTATCTGTATAATTTGTCGGATTATCATTTAGATACACTGTATTCGGGAATGGATTTTGTTACCGACAACATTACTCATACCGTTTTCGTACACGAAGGAACAGTGGTTTTAATCAGTTCGGCAAAACGGATTGTTTGGGATAAAATATCTTTTGTGATTATTTTATTTCTGTTACAGCTTATTTTTTCGCTCTTGCCGATGCTTTTGTCTACTGTATTTCATTCCACCCGAAGTCTATGGAAACAGGGATTTCAGGATTCCATTCAATTTTTCGTTATCATTCTTATTACGCTCACGGTTACGATAACGGCTTTTTCTTTCAGTCGTTTTGTGAAGATAACCAAGACGCATGATATGATCAGTCTTCATGCACAGATTTCTCAACGAATCAACAAGATTATCAACACGACCGTTTCCAGAATGGATGCAACAAATCTGTCGGACGAAATGACAGACCGAATTAACGAAGAACTGCTTCATTTCTATGAACTTGATTTTATCGATTTAAATCTGTACAATCAACACGGCGAGAAACTTGAAAGCTACGGAAAGGGAATTTACATGAGTACTTATCTCAATCCGCTTGCCTACAAAGCGCTGTCGCTTAACAAGACGGAAACATTTATCGTTAAAGAAAATCATAACAGAGAAACATATCGTTCTTTTTATCAGACCATTCTCAATAAACAGGGAGAGATAATCGGTTACAGCAATCTGATTAGTTACACCAATAAAGAAAGAGAACTTTTCGACTATCGACACACGCAGTTTCTGACAAAATTTATGACGATCTGTATTATTATCGTCTTGTTTATTGTCGGCGTTTCGATCCTGTTTATCCGTCATATTACCCGTCCTCTGGCAAAAGTAACGGAAAGACTTTCCAACATTAAACTCGGTGGAGAATTAAAAGAAATAACTTGGAATAAAGACGATGAACTCGGACAATTGGTAAAGACCTACAATATGTTGATAAACCGCTTACAGACAAGCGCCGAACTTTTAGAGAAGTCGTCGCAGGAGGTGGCATGGAAAGACATGTCGCGACAAATTGCGCATGAAATAAAAAATCCCTTAACGCCTATCCGTCTGACCACGCAACAAATGCTGAGAGAATTAGACAAAAACGACCGAATCGATAAACAAAAATTAGAACGCTATTTCGACATGATTATTCAGCAAACGGATATGCTTACCGAGATTGCATCTTCTTTTGCGAGTTTCGCCAATGTAAATCAACAGGGAGGAAGTCCTGAGAATTTAATTCCGATTATTCAGAATACGATTTCGTCATACAGCGAAAATCAGCATGTAGAATTCTTTCTGCACAACAGGACGCATCAGGAAGAAGTTATATCGTTTGTCAACAAGTCGCAGATATCTCGGGTGTTCAATAATCTGATTAAAAATGCTATTCAGGCAAAGAAACAGGATA
>JAISRU010000135.1 GCA_031273515.1 Bacteroidales bacterium
GTGGTAACGGCAAAAGCAATAATCAAAATGCCGATCCCCAACGCAACGCTGACAATAGAAATATAAACAACCGGCTTCGATATACGACGACTGTCTTTGGGGATTAATTTGCGGGAAAGGAAAAAACCTACATTCAAAGCGCTACGGATTTTTAATGTGACTCTTTCAGAAAGACGCCAAAGCCAACTTTATAACTCAGTTGGTTATGGAAAATCTCTTTGTCGCTGATTACATACAACAAATAAAAATAAACCGACAAACGATTGGAACGACGATAAAATCCACCTCCCATACTCACATTGTTCGACCATATTCTGTCTTTTATCAATGCCGTACTTTGGATGTCGTCGTAATTGAGCAGATGATAATCGGCATAGAGTCCCAGATAATTGAAGAAATGTCCTTCGACGAAAGTCCTTGCTCCAAAGATATGGGTAGACGCCTTTGCGCTGACGTCGTTGTAAAAGGTATAGGTTCCTCCTGCGCCAACCGCCAGAAATCGATTGAAATGATAGGAAACATCGGGAGAAATATCTATATAGTTTGTTGATCCAAACGCCAAAGACGCCATTCCTCCCACGCATATTTTGCTGAGTATTTCGTTTCGTTCTGCAGAAAACCGCACACTGTCGCCCAAAGCGCTTGGCGCTCGATGATAGGTTACGTTTACATCATCCTGTTGCGCCCAAAGATGCGGAACAAATCCGACAATAAACAGGCAAACGCCCATCGCCGTTTTACATCGATTATACATAAGGTTCTGTTTCTACAGGGAGTTTCTTATTGATTTCTTCATGCCATGGCAGTCCGTAGAGGTTCAGTTTTTCCATAAACGGATCGGGATTAAATTCTTCTACATTCATAACGCCTGCGCCTGTCCATTGGTTTGTCAAGACCATCATCGCTCCTATCATGGCAGGAACGCCTGTCGTGTAAGATACTGCCTGTGCGCCGCATTCCTTATAGACGACTTCATGATCGCAGTTATTCCAGATGTAACAGGTTTGAGGTTTTCCGTTTTTAATTCCTCTCAACTGACAGCCTATCGAAGTCTGACCCTTATATCCTTTTCCCAAAGAGGCAGGTTCGGGCAAAACGGATTTCAGGAATTGAAGCGGAACAATTTCACGACCTTCGTACAGAATGGGCTTGATGGAAGTCATGCCTGTTTGCTGCAATACCTCCAAAACGTTGATGTATTTTTGTCCGAAAGTCATCCAGAAACGGGCGCGCTTGATCGAAGGAAAGTTTTTGGTCAACGATTCTAATTCCTCGTGATAAAGCAAATACGATTCCCGCTCTCCGATATTGGGATAATGAATGGGTTTATGGATTTCCAAAGGTTCTGTTTCCTTCCATTGTCCGTTTTCCCAGTATTTCCCTTTCTGCGTGATTTCACGAATATTGATTTCCGGATTAAAATTGGTGGCAAACGCTTTTCCGTGATCTCCCGCATTGCAATCGACAATATCTAAATAATGGATTTCGTCGAAATAATGTTTTTGAGCGTAGCTTGTAAACACGCCCGTAACGCCCGGATCAAATCCGCAACCCAGAACAGCCAGAATACCTGCATCTTTAAACCGTTGCTGATATGCCCATTGCCAACTGTATTCAAATTTGGCGACGTCTTTCGGTTCGTAGTTTGCCGTATCTAAATAATTGGTTCCTGTTGCCAGACAGGCGTCCATAATACTCAAATCCTGATAAGGTAATGCCAGATTGAGAACCATATCGGGATTAAACTTTTTAATCAGCTCTGTCAGTTCAGATACATTATCTGCGTCTACCTGCGCTGTCTGTATGCGATTGCCACCGATAAAGTTGGCTATGGCGTCGCATTTGGATTTTGTACGACTTGCCAACATAATCTCTGTAAAAACTTCCGGCAGTCCGGCACACTTAAATGTCGTTACTGCGCCTACTCCTCCTGCTCCTATAATTAATATTTTCCCCATGTTATTTTTTTTAGTAACTTTGCTGCAAAGTTATATGTTTTTTCCTTTGGTTTGTCATTTTGACGATTTGATATATATAACTGATTGATAAATAAAATATTTCGTTTTATTTTTGTCTTCATTCCGATGTCGGAAAATGCTGTCGACGGCGTCGATTTGCTTCCATTTACGGAGAAAAACAGAATAAATACAAAAGAATAACCGCAAAAACAAAAATTTATTTTAGCATGGAATACAATACAGGCAGAACAAAACTAATTAATGGAGAGTACGGACGCCATATCCAAAAGATGATTGAATATGCAATGGAAATCAAAGATCGTGATTTACGCAATCAGCAGGCAAAAGCGATTGTACGAGCGATGTCCTGTTTCTTATCGGGAAGCAAGGAAACGGAAGACTATTGGCATAGACTGTGGGATCAGTTATTTGTCATGTCGGGTTACAAATTAGACGTCGAGAGTCCTTTTCCCAAGCCGACGCCGCCTCTACCGGAAACACGTCCACAATTAAAGTATCCCAAACACGAAATTCGGTTTCGTCCATACGGATTGCTGATCGAGAATATTATTCGGAAAATAACTACCGAAGAAGATACAAAAGAGAAAGAACAGGCGATTGTCAATATCGCCAATCATCTCAAGAAACAATATCTGAATTGGAACAGAGATTCGGTGAGCGATGTGCTGATATTCGAACATCTGAATATTCTTTCCGAAGGAAAATTACAGTTGGACGAAAACTTTCGTTTCTCTTCCACACGCGATATTCTGAACGATCTGGCAAGTACCAACAGCAATAACGGGAAAAGCCCAGTCAAAAAGAATAATAACAAGAAAAAGAATGCCGCCCCTGTCAACAACAATAATAATAGTAACAATAACAGCGGCAAAAAAAACAATAACAACAATAACAACAATAACAGAAATAATAATAACAATAACAACAAAAAGAACAATAATAATAACGTCGGTAGAAACAATAACAGCAACAATAACAACAATAACCGAAAGAATAATCAGTCGAACAATCAGTCGAACAATCAGCACAGAAACGCTTCCAATGCGGGCAAACAATAAAAAGACAAGACTATGGATTACACAAAATGTTTAATTATCGGTTCGGGACCTGCGGGTTACACGGCAGCCATTTATACGGCGAGAGCGGGAATGAATCCCATTTTGTACGAAGGTATGCAGCAGGGCGGACAATTGACCATTACCACAGAAGTAGAGAATTTTCCGGGCTATCCCAAAGGAATAAACGGACCGGCAATGATGGAAGAAATCCGCGAACAGGTATTTCGATTCAAAGCCGATGTGCGAAGCGGAGAAATTACGGAGGTTGATTTCTCGCGACGTCCTTTTATCTGCAAATCGGATGCGGGGACGGTCATTCAGGCAGAGACCGTTATTATTGCAACAGGCGCTTCGGCTCGTTTCTTGGGATTGGATTCGGAAAAGGAATACTATGGATACGGCGTTTCAGCCTGCGCAACCTGCGACGGCTTTTTCTACAAAGGGAAGGATGTTGCCGTTGTCGGCGGAGGAGATACAGCTGCCGAAGAAGCTCTTTATTTATCCCGATTGTGTCGGAAAGTCTATTTGGTACACCGAAGAGATTGTTTACGCGCCTGTCAGGAATTACAGAAACGGATTTTTAATACCTCCAACATCGAACCTCTGTGGAATTATGTGCCTGAGGAAATCACAGGAGAAAGTCAGAAATTCGACAAGACGGTTACAGGGTTGCGACTTAAGCATGTCCTTTCTCAGGAGGAAAAGAAAGTCGATGTAGACGGCGTTTTTATTGCTATCGGACATCATCCCAATACGACAATCTTTCAGGGACAGCTGCTTTTGGACGATCAACAATACATTGTCACCAAACCCGGTTCATCTCACACGAATGTCGAGGGAGTCTTTGCCGCCGGAGATGTGCAGGACAGAAATTACAAACAAGCCATTACCGCAGCTGCCGGAGGCTGTATGGCAGCTATCGACGCTGAACGTTTTCTGGGCAGTATATAGTGGACAAGTAGACAATAACAATTATAATTCAAACCAAAATAAGGGGAGATAAAAAAGAAGATTATGGGAACAGTTGATTTTTTTAACAAGATGCTTACGGCGGAACAAATGCTTGCTCTGGCGGAGAATGGAGATGTAAAAAAGTTGAAACACTTATTGAAACAGGTAGCGAATGTGAACGTCGCAAACAAGGATGGCATTACGACGTTGATGTTTACATCCT
>JAISRU010000010.1 GCA_031273515.1 Bacteroidales bacterium
AAGCCATTAATTCCAAGATATTTGATTTTTCTCAAAAAACGCCTTCGCTGTTTAAAAACAAAGAATTGGAGATCAGAACAATTGTATCTTCAATGCTGGAACGGGGAAAAATAGATTTATGCATTACCATCGACCAGAATCAGGATCTACCGGAATATGCTATTGATAAATATAAAGTTAAGAATTATTACAAAGAATTAGAAAATATAGCTGGTGAATTGGGAATCCATTTGTCGGAACATGATTTACTGAAAATGTCGTTGGGGATGCCTGAGATAGTTGTTTTTCAGCAGAATATAAGTTCCGAAGCGCTGTGGCTGAAAATACGGCAGGCGATAACGGATGCATGTCTGGACGTAGATGCAAACCGGACAGAAGAAGGAAAAATATTAGCAGAAGATTTTGTGCTGCACATCGAAAAAATCGTCGATTGTCTTGGGAAAGTCGAAAATTTTGAACAGCAACGCATGGAAGTGATAAAAAACAGACTGAAAAAACAACTCAACGATTTATTGCCCGCGTATGACGAAAACAGATTTGAACAGGAACTGATTTATTATTTAGAAAAAATAGACATTACAGAAGAAAAAGTACGTTTGAAAAATCACTGCAACTATTTTATCGAAACCATGCAGAAAAACGCAGGCAACGGAAAGAAATTATCGTTTATTCTGCAGGAAACAGGCAGAGAAATCAACACCTTAGGTTCCAAAGCCAATGACGCCGACATTCAGAAGTTGGTGATTATAATGAAAGATGAATTAGAAAAAATAAAGGAACAATTAGCCAATGTTCTCTAAACTATGATATAAACCTCCATCGGGAAACACAATAAACAGATATGTATAATTATAATTCAAAAATCAGTAGATATGATTTCAATACAGCTATTTATTCAGCTGCAATGAACCATTTACTTGCCCTGAAAAGGAAACGGAAGATGGCGGGGATGATATTGATTTGTCTATTTTTCGTTTGGGGAATGAATGCACAAAAGACGGCGTCGGACATGCAGTTACAGGGTAATGTCAAGCGATTATATACATATAAACACACGGCTACAGACGTCGTTGTTGAAAACAATAAACTTGTTTCATATCAAAAAGAAAAACAGATAAGTCATATCGAATACATCTTTGACAAAACAGGGAATTTGCTTGCAGAAAACCGCTTCGACAATACGAAAGACTTAATTAATTTTAGTTACATCTACACTTACGACGATCAGAACAGACTCATTGAGATAACGCTGGCACATCTGGGTAAATTTCTGGTAGGACGAACAGAATATTCCTACGATAAAGCAGGAAACAAAAAGCAGGCGTTGGGCTATAACGATCGGGATTCGCTAAAGAACACCGTTATTTATCAGTACGATTCTATGGGGAATTGTATTATGGAACGAACTTTCAATACCATTTATCTTGTCATTAAAGAGTTGCAGCATCAATACAACGAACGGGGACAGTGTACTTTGTCGGTCAATTTGAAAACACTGGATCGAACCAATCTGCCTTTTCGGGAAATACAGCGCTTCGACGACAGCAACAATCTTATTTACAAATCTTTCTTTAACGAACATGATTCGCTGCAATGGGAATATTCTGCGCGGTACGACAAACTCGACAGTATGCTGTACGAAGAAGTAAAAGACGGAACGGGAACACTTACCAATTGGTCGGCATTGAAATACAATAAGCGTCATCAGCGGATTTTACTCAGACAATATCATTATCAAACGGGCATGACCCGAACTGTTTACTCCTACGACAAAACAGGAAAACTCATCAAAGCGGAGGTATTTGTCCCGAAGATAAAGACTCCTGTTATAATCCGAACTTATCTGTACGACGACCAAGGAAATTGGATTGCCTGCATTGAAGAAAATCTGCCTGCTGCAAGTTGGATTGTTTCTGTCCGCAGGGTTGTCTATTTTTAGGATTTGTCTTGAACTGTGATTTATATTTCGACTTGTTATTGAGCATAGCCGAAATACGCTCAATAACCATCTGATCAAATGATTGACCTGATTACCATTCGGATGATAAAAATTTCCCGCAGAATCCCCCAAATTTATGTAGAATTGTTTTCCTGTCTACTTGTTCACTCGTTTACTTGTCCACTAATAAATCACAGTTCAAGACAATATGCGTCCGAAGGTAATTTTCAATTTTCAATTCTCAATTTTCAATTATACTCACGCATACTATCGAAAATAAATGTATCTTTGCACTTCTTTAATATCATTGTAATGGAAAGAATAAAAACCGGTATAATAGGCGTAGGACATTTGGGAAAGATACATCTCAATTGTCTGAAAAATATTCCAACAGTAGATGTGATTGGCTTTTATGATTCTGATCCTGTGACGGCTCGAGAAGTCGAACAGAAACAGTCGGTCAGGAAGTATTCTAGCGAACAGGAATTGCTTTCGGTCTGCGATGCAGTGGATATTGTCGCTCCGACAACCATGCATTATGAACTGGCAATGGACGCTATGAGGCAAGGAAAACATGTGTTTCTCGAAAAACCAATAACCGCTACCTTACAACAATCTCAACAAATTGTATCTTATGCCAAAGAACATAATCTGAAAGTACAGGTAGGACATGTCGAACGGTTTAACGACGCCTTTCTTGCCGCAAAACAGTATTTGAATAATCCGCTCTTTATAGAAACACACCGTCTGGCTGAGTTTAATCCCAGAGGAACAGACGTATCGGTGGTGCTGGATTTGATGATCCATGATATTGACATCGTTCTAAATATTATTAAATCGCCTGTTAAACGCATCAGCGCCAACGGCGTGGCTGTTATCAGCGATACTCCAGACATTGCCAACGCTCGCATTGAATTTGAAAACGGAGCAACGGCTAATCTGACGGCAAGTCGTATATCGCTGAAGAAAATGCGTAAAATGAGAGTCTTTCAGCCCAATGCCTATATCACAATGGATTTTCTGGAAAAACAGGCAAATATCATGCAACTGCGCGATTATGTACCGGAAGACGACAACGAACTGCTTTCCCTTGTGCTGGATATGGGCGACAACAAAGGTAAAAAACGTATCTTTATCGAATCGCCGCACAACGAAAAAGTCAATGC
>JAISRU010000017.1 GCA_031273515.1 Bacteroidales bacterium
CAGACAGCTAATGCGAGATGTATTTCAGCAACAAAGTTGCTGAAATCTTGCTTTGAATGCTCTCATAATCCCTTGTTCGACAAAACGAAAACAAAAAGATAATAGCATATTCGCCAAAAATCACATCAATTTTGAACATAAGATACTAACGGGACAGGCGTTGCCGTCCTTTATGCGACAATTTGAAATGCACCCCTGACGACATGCAGTGCTGTTTCTTATTGTTTATTTCTACCGAGCGTCCATCCCTGCGGGATGAGTGTTAATTCCGAAGGAGTTTAATATGAATAACCCCCAATGAAGTGCAGTGATTGGGAGGAATGACAATAAGGAAGGCAATGTTTTTCTGGATTGGCTTCGCCTTCCTCCTTTCGGTTCGGCATAGTCAAACAAGTTTGTCTTTGCTCTCGCTTCGTGCATCGATTTACAGGATTAATCTGAGTTCAAGACAATAATCATGGTTGTGCGTTCTTGTCCACTTGTTTACTTGTCTACTTGTCCACTTTAATATAGCATGAATAAAAATTCTCAATTCTCAATTCTCTATTTTCAATTCAACATTGTATTGGATTATTTTCGTAATCTTAAAATAAAGGACAATGATACACGTTACTTAGTTTTAAAGTCATTTTCGGATAAAATATCATCATCTTTTATGTTTGCATATATAGAGGGAATATTAGTAGAAAAAAATCCTGCCTTTGTGATACTGGATTGCAACGGAACAGGATATATGTTGCATATTTCGTTGAATACCTTCTCGAAGTTACAACAATTACAGCAGAAATGTCGTTTGTTTACGCATTTACAGATCAAAGAAGATGCGCATACCCTGTATGGTTTTTTCTCACAGGAAGAGCGTTCTATGTTTCGTTTGCTGATTGCTGTTTCAGGAGTAGGAGCGTCCACCGCACAGGTGATGCTTTCTGCTATGAATGTGCAGGAATTGGCGTCCTGTATAGCTGCGGGAGATGCTAAAACCCTGCAAACTATAAAAGGTATCGGAGCAAAAACAGCTCAGCGCATCATTATCGATTTGCGTGATAAAACAGGAAAGATAGACGTCGCTATCGACAGAATAGATATGCCGGATAATAATATACGAAAAGAAGCATTGATAGCGTTGGCTTCATTAGGATTTTCCAAACAGTCTGCCGAGAAAGCTGTGGATAAAATTATAACAGCGTCGGACGGAACGGTTTCCGTAGAAACTCTTATCAAAGAGGCTTTGAAAATATTATAGATTTATTGAATAGGATTAGTGAAAAATAAGTTATTTGCCGATTATTTCTCTCCGATGATGTTTCTGTTTCTGTTGGGAGCATCCTTTTTTAATTCCGAGCATAAGCAGCCGACGGAAGGTAGTCCCGTAGCAGAGGATCAGGATAATTATTCGCCCGTAAAGTACGAATTGTTTGCCTTGGATACTCCGCCTGATACCAAATTGCGAAGTCCTGTTCCCAAAGAAGACAATAATCCTTTAAGCAACAGACATACAAGTCCGTTTTCGTTATTGGGTCCTAAAAACAAAACGCAGGAAGTTGTCTATGATCCGAAGACAAATACCTATACAATTCAAAATAAAATCGGTTCGCTCAACGACGGACCTTCTGCCGCAATCTCGTTGGACGAATATCTCGATTATGATATACAAAAATCGTTAAAGAAATACTGGAGAGAACGCGCAGGAACAAGCGAAAGCGCCTCTTCGGGTTTTATTCCGCAATTGCGCGTCCCGAGTGAATTGTTCGAGAATATTTTCGGGAGTAATCTGATAGACGTTCGACTTTCGGGTTCTTTGGAACTGATCTTTAAACTCATCCACACCCGTACGGAAAATGAAAACATATCCGTCAAGAACCGAAGACAAACAAATTTTGACTTCGACGCCAATATACAGCTGAACCTTAAAGCAAAAATCGGAGATAAAATTGCGTTCGACCTCAACTACAACACAATGGCAAACTTCGACTTTGAAAACAAATTCAAACTGCGCTACGAGGGAAAAGAAGACGAGATTATCAAACTGCTCGAATTTGGCAATGTAACCATGCCCTTGAGCAGCTCGCTTATTCAGGGTTCTCAGACGCTTTTCGGAGGAAAAGCACAACTGCAATTCGGGAAACTGATGCTGACAACCGTCGTTTCTCGACAGGACGGCAACAAGAAAACCATTACCGTATCGGGCGGAGCAGAACTGAATGAATATGAATTTCGCGCCGACGAATACGAAGAAGATCGACATTTTTTCCTTGCCCAATACTTCTATGAACATTACAACGAAGCATTGAGTACATTGCCTTTGGTAAACTCCAAAATTAATATTACACGTATTGAAGTCTGGAGAACAAATATAGGTTCTGCCATTACGGAAAACAGAAACATTATTGCGCTCTCCGATTTGGGCGAACCGAATCCGCATCATCGCAATGTACGCAGGACGTCTTCCCGCAGTTATCCCGCAACAAATGCCAACGACCTGATGCAAGGTCTTGACCAAAACCAATTGCGCGACATCAATACGGCATTCAATTATCTCAAAGGCTATCGGGGGGGAATGACGTCGGGTATTGACTTTGAAAAAGTGGAATCTGCCCGTCTGTTGCTTCAAAACAGCGACTATACCTTTAACAGCAAATTGGGATTTATTTCTTTAACTTCCAAACTCAATGCCGATCAGGTTCTGGCAGTAGCCTTTCAGTACACCATTCTCGGAGATACGACCGTCTATCAGATAGGACAGTTTTCCAATGAAGTGGAAACGCCCAACTGCATTATGGTGAAACTGCTGAAAAGTACGTCGGTAAATACCCAGATTCCTTTGTGGAAACTGATGATGAAAAATGTTTATTCCCTGAATACTTATCAGTTGTCTGCCGAGAAATTCCGTTTGAACGTCTTGTACAAAGGAGAAGAAGGCGGCGTGGCAATGGGCTATTTTACCAATGTGAAAGAAGAATATCAGGGAATACCGCTTATTCGTTTGTTGGGAGCAGACAATCTGAGTTTGCAGTTGGCGGCAATTCCCGACGGCGTTTTTGATTACATCGACAATGCCGCAACCGAAGGAGGTACAGTGCAATCCGATAAAGGAAGAATTTATTTTCCCTTGATCGAACCATTCGGAAAAGATTTACGTACCGCATTGGCAAACGATCCTGCCGCCGCCAAACTGTATGCTTTCGATTCGCTCTATGCCCTGACCAAAGTAATGGCTCAGCAACATCCGGATAAAAACAAATTCTATCTGGAAGGAAGTTTTAAATCCACTTTGGGGTCTGTTATTTCGTTGGGAATGGGCAATCTGGCTCAGGGGTCGGTTATTGTGGCGGCAGGCGGCATACAGTTGCAGGAAAATATCGATTACACGGTCGATTATAATATGGGGACTTTGCGTATTACCAACGAAAGTTATCTGCAATCGGGAACTCCTCTTAATATATCGGTAGAAAGTCAGAATTTATTCGGACAAAAAAAGACCATGTTCGGATTAAATGCAGAATACAAATTCAGTAAGGATTTATTAGTTGGCGCAACCATTCTGAACTTGCGGGAACGGACGCCCGATTCGCGTGCAAAAGTAAATTTCGGTTACGAACCTATCAACAATACCATTTGGGGAATGAATTTGTCGTATCAGCGTTCTTCGCGAATTATCACCAAGATATTAAATTATCTTCCTTTTTACAGCACTACCACCGATTCCCGTATCCAGTTCGACGGAGAATTCGCTCATTTTATTCCCGGGCATTCCCGCTTGATTGGAAGAGGAGAAAAAGCGGAACTCTATATCGACGACTTTGAAGCCGCTACCACTACCTACGATTTGCGTATGATGAGCATGTGGCGTATGGCAAGTCTTCCTCAGAACCAGATG
>JAISRU010000146.1 GCA_031273515.1 Bacteroidales bacterium
ATACTCAATGCGCTTATTCCGCTGTTGTACAATCCTTATTTCGACGCCATTATAAGAACTTTTCTTTTATGCGGATTATTTATGCTGATTATGTACTTCTGGAAAATCTCCGAAGATACCAACAGCGTTATCCGCAACGGCATAACCCGTTTCTTTGCTTTCTTCCGGAAAACGCATCCTCATGAGTAAAAACATTTGCATCACATTTGTTCAGGGACGTCGATACCGAGCAGCGACATGGCATGTTTGATTACCACCGACGTGTATTGCGATAACTGTAATCGAAACAGACGCATTGCTTCGTTTTCTTCCCGCAAGACGGGCGTTTCCTGATAGAAATGATTGTATGTTTTGACTAAGTCGAAGGTATAATTCGCTATCAATGCAGGGTTCAGTTCCTTTGCCGACTCCCGTATGATTGTCGGATATTCATACAGACTGCGTAACAGTTCTTTCTCCGACTTCGGTATTGTTATCGGTGGAAGAGATTGTTCTATCGATATATGCTGAGCTTCCGCTTTGCGTATCAATGAACGAATGCGAGCATGTGCATATTGAATAAAGGGAGCTGTATTGCCATTTAAATCAATCGATTCATCCGGATTGAACAACATGTTCTTTTTGGGATCGACCTTCAAGATAAAGTATTTCAATGCTCCGACGCCTGTCATGACGAATAGCTCCTGCTGTTGTTCCGACGAAAGCATAGCCGATTTGCCCGACTGTTCAGCGCTCTTTTCTGCCATAAGGATCATTTCCTGCATCAGGTCGTCGGCGTCCACTACTGTTCCTTCCCGCGATTTCATTTTTCCGAATGGCAACTCAACCATTCCGTACGACAAATGATATATCGAACTACCCCAACTGTATCCCAACTTCTCGCTTACGATTGTCTTCAAGACGTCGAAATGATAATTCTGCTCGTTGCCCACAATGTAAATCATTTTCTTCGGATGATATTCTTCGGCTCGTAATGTAGCCGTGCCTAAATCCTGCGTCATATAAACCGAGGTACCGTCTGAACGTAGCAAAATCTTTTCCTCGAAACCTTCCTGTTCTAAATTCACCCGTACCGAACCGTCTGCATGTCGATAAAATACTCCTTTTTGAAGTCCTTCTTCTATGATCTTTTTTCCCAAAAGATAAGTGTCCGACTCGTAATAGATTTTGTCGAAACTGATCCCAAGTTGTCGATAGGTCTGCTCAAATCCGTCGTAGACCCATTGATTCATCTTTGTCCACAGAGCGCGTATTTGCGGATCTCCGTCTTCCCATTGACGGAGCATCTGCTGGACTTCGGTCAAGATCGGAGCTTGTTTTTCCGCTTTTTCTTTCGATAATCCCTGTTCTTCCAGCGCTTTGATTTCCTGTTTGTACAGACGGTCAAATTCCACATAATATTTGCCGACCAATTTATCCCCTTTCATACCGGACGTTTCAGGCGTTTCTCCATTGCCCGACTTCATCCATGCCAACATCGATTTACAAATATGAATACCTCTGTCGTTGACTAAATTGACCCGCACAACCGACTCTCCGTCCGCCTCCAGAATATTACAGATCGCATTGCCCAACAGATTATTGCGGACATGTCCCAGATGTAAAGGCTTGTTGGTGTTGGGAGATGAAAATTCAACCACAACCCTCGACTTGGAACGCTCTTTGTCGATGTCAGTAGCGGTATCCTTCTGACGACAAGGCAAGGACAGCGTCCGTATCTGATGAAAATATTCCTGCCATGCGGCGTCGGTGATAGAAAGATTGAGAAAGCCTTTCACTACATTGTATTTCTCGATGCACGACAGAGTTTCCATTAGTTTGCTGCCTGTTTCGTCGGCTGTAGCGTCGGGCGACTTCTTGGAATAACGTACAAATGGAAACATCACCACTGTAAAATCGCCTTCAAATTCTTTTCGCGTCTTTTGTATCTGCACATCGTTTGCCTGTATATCGGACGTATATAAAGTTGTGAGAATTTTTAATACTGTTTCTTTTAATTGTTGTTCAAATGACATATTATAATCTGTTTTGTAAATGTAAAAAATCTATACAATGACTGTTCTGTTGCCAAAAATAGCGCTGCCGACGCGTATCATGGTCGATCCTTCTTCTATGGCAATCGGATAGTCGTCGGTCATGCCCATAGACACTTCTTTGAATGCGTCCGACGATGGAAAAAACTCGTTCTTCAACGATGAAAAATAACCATACAGCGTCCGAAATTCTTTACGAATGAGTTGTTTGTCATCGGTGAAAGTCGCCATGCCCATCACGCCGCACAGTCGAACGTTTTTCCATGTCTGACTTACTTCGTCCGACAGCATTTCTTCTGCTTCCTGATACGAAAATCCGAATTTCGTTTCTTCGGTCGCTATATGGAACTGAAGCAGACAATCGACAATCCGATTATGCTTTTCCGCCCAACGATTGATTTCCTGCAACAGTTTCATGCTGTCGACGCTGTGTATCATCTGCACAAAGGGGATGATATATTTCAATTTATTGGTCTGCAAATGTCCGATAAAATGCCATTGAATATTCGGAGGAAGTTGAGCTTGTTTCGTTTTCATTTCCTGAGCTTTGTTTTCTCCGAATATGCGTTGTCCTGCCTGATACGCTTCTGCTATCATTTCGACAGGTTTAAATTTGGAAACGGCTATCAATTCAACCGTCTCGGGAATGTTCTCCCGTATTCTTCGTATGTTTGCTGCTATGTGATTCATCTTTAATAATTGAAAATTGAAAATTGAAAATTGAAAATGTCCATTCGGACGAGGATGGTCTTTTTATCTGTGATAATCTGTTTAATCTGTGTCATCTGTGTGCTAAAAAGTAATCGTCCGCAGGCAATCATGTTCATCAGTTAATCAGATAAATCAGAGTTCAAGACAATTTTCAATTTTCAATTTTTAATTTCACTCATAGTACGTTATTGTTCTTTCGATGATGCTTGGTGGATCATTTTGTATTCGTTTTATCCAGTTGCCTTTGGAATCGTATTTGTATTCGTACGAATTTTTAAAAGATGAGCTCTCT
>JAISRU010000153.1 GCA_031273515.1 Bacteroidales bacterium
ATAAATTTCATTTTATTTAATAACCAAAAATAGTACTAATATGAAGAAATTATTGGCAATGTTCGTAGTAGCAGGAATGGTGTTTATTTCCTGCGGAAACACAGCAGAAACAACAGAACCTGTAGCTGAAGATGCAACTGCAACCGAAGCAACAGTAGAGGAACAAACTCCTGCTCAGGATGAAACAACGGCTCAAACCGAGGCGACTGAAGAAACTCCTGCTACAGAAGAAGCAGTTCCAGCACAATAAGTGTCTGTTGAGAAGCAAAAAAAAAGCCGCGCAAGCGGCTTTTTTTATTTGTTTAAAGTGAAAACATGTCTTATGCTTTTACTTCAATAGCTAATTCACCACGGTAATAACCGCATTCAGGACATACTCTGTGGTATATCACCGCGCTTCCGCAGTTGGAACATTGTGTTAACTGGGGAGCAACCGCTTTATCGTGGGTTCTTCTTTTGTCTCTTCTTGATGCTGAATGTCTTCGTTTCGGATTTGGCATATTCTTACGTTTTAATTTATTATAATTATGTTGTTTACTCTAACTTTATTTTCTTTAATGCATCCCATCGTTCATCTTGTTGCAGGGATGACGGTTTATTTTTAGCTTGTTCTATCAATTGAAGCATCTCCGGATTACAGTTGCCTGTTCCTGTCTGCTGATGATCTTTACGGATCGGTATCGAACAAACGATATATTCGTAAAGTATTTGCTCTATATTGTAAGAATGTTGTTCTCTTGCTACATAAACAATACTTTCGTCATCGCTGTTTTCTGCTTTTCCTGTTATTTTCAGGATCAGATTTTCATGTTTTTCGACAGGAATTACCAATTCTTCCAAACAGACGTCGCAAATGCTTATCAATTTTCCCTGTATTTCAAATGCAATTTCAAGCATCGTTTCCATACGGTTTATCGTCAAGGAAACAACAATGTCTGCATCTGTAATATCTTCATTTACATGTTTTTCAAAGAACAAACGATTTACGTTCACGACCATCTGATGAGGTCTGAATGCAAGTGTTCCAAAGCGAACATCGAACTGTTTAAAATAATCTTTCGCTTTCATCTCTTCGGTTTTTTCAAAGTGTGCAAAGATACATTTTTTTTTCCTATCAATCGACAAAATTACAAAAAATGTTTCCTGATTGTTTATTTTGTTATATGTTTGTATTTTCTATCTGCTTTATTTACACGTTATTGCGATGCGGAAGACGACGTGGCAATTTCAATTATTTTTGGGAGGATAGTCGATAGAATAATGCAAACCCAGACTCTCTTTTCGTTTGATCGCTTCGCGTATAATCAGATAGGCAGTCCCGACCATATTACGCAATTCGCAAATCGGCTTGGTTACTACCGAACGCTGATACAATGTTTCTGTTTCCCGATGAATAATATTAAGTCGATCGAAAGCGCGCTGTAAACGCAAATCGGAACGGACAATGCCTACATAATTACTCATAATGGATTGTAATTCCTTGACGCTTTGCGTTATCAACACCATTTCTTCGTTCGACACCGTACCTTCCGCATCCCAAAGAGGTATCCCCTCTTGAAAAGTAACCGATTTGATCCTTTGCGCCGCATGTTCGCACGCCCGATGAGAAAAAACCAACGATTCTAATAAAGAATTAGAAGCAAGTCTGTTTGCGCCATGCAGTCCGGTCGAAGCGCATTCGCCCAAAGCGTACAGATTTTTGATGGTAGTAGCTCCCCATTTATCGACATAAATACCTCCGCAGGAAAAATGAGCGGCAGGAACTACAGGGATCATGTCCTTTGCGGCGTCGATACCGATACTCAAACATTTGCTGTAGATATTGGGGAAATGACTGAAAAAGATAAATTTATCCAGCCCCCGCGCATCCAAATAAACATGGTCTTCTCCGCTGATTTTCATTTCGCTGTCGATTGCTCTTGCCACGACGTCGCGGGTTGCGAGCGATCCCCGTTTGTCGTATTTCTGCATAAATTCATTTCCGCGCAAATCTTTTAATATAGCGCCCGCTCCCCGCAATGCCTCTGTAATTAAAAAAGCGGGACGAGTAGCAGGATGATACAGCGCAGTGGGATGAAACTGAACAAATTCCATACCGCGTATAAGTCCCTTTGCCCGATGTACCATTGCAATACCATCTCCTGTTGAAATGATCGGATTGGTTGTATTGGCATATACATTTCCTATTCCGCCTGTGGCAACAATGACGGATTTTGCCGCAATCGCTTCTATCTTTTGTATGTGCGGATTATAAACATAAGCGCCATAACATGCGATGTCAGTGGAATGCTTTGTTACAATCACGCCCAGATGATGCTGCGTAATCAGTTCGACAGCAAAATAGTTTTCCAATATTTCTATCTGCGGATCTTTTTTTGCCTGCATATAGAGTTTCTGCTGTATTTCCAATCCCGTTTCGTCTTTGTGATGCAGCACACGAAATTCGGAATGTCCTCCTTCTTTTGCCAGATCGTATCTGCCCGAAGTGGTTTTGTCAAAATCGACTCCCCACTGAACAAGATCTTTAACCCTTTCTGTCGATTCGGTGATGGTAATGCGTACTATTTCAGGATCGGACAATTCGCAACCTGCAATCATCGTATCCTGTATATGTTTATCGTATGTATCGGGGTCGTACATCACGGCGGCAATGCCTCCCTGCGCATAACGCGTGGACGTTTCCTGTACGGTATCCTTCGTTATAAGACATACATTGCCATAGTTTCTGGCTTTAAGTGCGAAACTCAGTCCGGCTATTCCCGAACCGATTACTAAAAAATCAACCTGTTTCATCTCTGTATGAATTTTCTGCAAAAGTAATCTCTTTTTCGCAGAAATAGAGCAAAAAAGAGAAATAAAATCAATACCTCTTTTCGGATTACCTTTATCCGTGTCCGTTTTAATGGATATAATCCGTTTACATCAAACAATTTACGACAATTTACCTTTATAATCTTCATAGCCGAACGAACGCAGCAAAAGCAATTCATCTTCTTTTGTCCAGACTGCAATGTGAGGATGCTGTACGCCATTAAAGAACGTCGTTTTGACCATTGTATAATGCGCCATATCTTCAAAAACGATTTTCGAACCTGTAGTCAGAGGTTCATCGAAAGCATAATCGCCCATTCCCATAAAATCACCTGCCAGACAGGAGTTTCCGCCCATACGGTAGACATATTTGTCTTCTTTTTTCGGTTCGCGACTATGCAGAATGTCAGGTTTATAAGGCATTTCCAGACAATCGGGCATGTGGCAGGCAAAGGAAGTATCCAGCATGGCAATCTGAATATCGCCGCATGGGATAATATCCTGAACCGAAGCAACCAAAAATCCTGTTTGCCAACCGATCGCTTCACCCGGTTCGAGTATGATTTCTTCCAGATTGGGATAGCGTTTTCGGAAATCCCGTAAAAGTTCAACTAAATGTTCGACATTGTATCCGTTGCGGGTAATGAGGTGTCCGCCTCCCATATTGACCCATTTTGCCTGACGAATTAAACGATCGAATTTCTTTTCTGTTTCCCACAGGGTACGTTCGAGCGTATAGCTGTCGTTTTCGCATAAGACATGGAAATGAAGTCCTTCTATTCCTTGCGGAAGATTTTCGCCCAATTGACTGCGAACAATCCCCAGACGCGAACCCGTTCTTGCCGGATTGTACAAATCTGTTTTCACCTCCGAATATTCGGGATTGATGCGTATCCCCAACGACGCCGCTTTGCCCGACGATTTCACCAGTCCACACAGTTCGGAATACTGACTCAGAGAGTTGAAAGTCAGGTAGCGACTGTAAAAAAGCAACTGCTGAAATTCCTCCTGCTTATACACCGGACAATAAGTATGCGCTTCCACCGACATTTCTTCTGCTATCAGACGCGCTTCATGGAGGGAACTTGCCGCAGCTCCGCTCAGATATTCCCTCAGCATGGGAAACGTATGCCAAAAGGCGAAACCTTTCAATGCGCACAGTATTTTAATATCGGCTTCCTG
>JAISRU010000276.1 GCA_031273515.1 Bacteroidales bacterium
GAACAATACATCAACCCGAACAATATACATTTTGCATTGGCAAATATGCAACAACTCGTATTTGAGGTAACGGACGCCTGTAATTTAAAATGCAAATATTGCGGTTATGGAGAATTTTACGACGACTATGACAACAGAGAGGATAAAATGCTGCCTGTTGAGAAAGCAATAAGATTGATAGATTATTTAACGGAATTTTGGAACTCGGATAAAAACAGTTCTTATAATAGAAATACATATATATCGTTTTACGGAGGAGAACCTCTATTGAATATGCCGTTTATAAAGGCTGTAGTGGATCATGTGGAAAATAATCTTCATTGTCCATATCGTAAGTTTTCCTTTTCGATGACGACCAATGCTCTTTTACTGCATAAGTACATGGATTATTTGCATGAGCATAAATTTCATTTGCTTGTAAGTTTGGATGGCAACAGAGAAAACACGGGATATAGGGTAGATCATTCAGACCACTGTGCATTCGACCGTGTAGTGAAAAACGTTGATGCTTTGAAAGAAAAGTATCCTGACTATTTCAAGGAAAAAGTCAACTTCAATGCAGTTCTGCACAATAAAAATTCGGTTGAAGAAATATATCGTTTTTTTAAGGACAAATACGATAAAATACCGAGTATAGGCGAACTTAACAATGTTGGTATCAGGAAAGACAGAATCGAAGAATTTAAACGCACATACAGGAACTCACGGGAAAGTTTACAGCAGTCGGAGCATTACGAGGAAATTGAACGGGATATGTTTATACAAACGGGAAGTTATCAGAGTGTGAATCTGTTTTTGCATCAGTACAGCGGGTTTGTTTTTAAAGACTATACGGATTTATTATTTGATAAAAGCGCTCAAAAGACGCTACCTACCGGTACCTGTCTTCCGTTTACTAAAAAGATGTATGTTACCGTAAACGGGAAAATACTTCCCTGCGAGCGTATCGGACATCAGTTTGCCTTGGGTGAAATCACAGATACTGAAGTGAAATTGGACGCGGAAGCTATTGCAAACAAATACAATACCTATTATTCAAAAATGGACAGACAATGCGGTAAATGTAAAAATACCAAAGCCTGCATACAGTGCATGTTCAATATTACAGATTTGGAAGGAAAACCTGTATGCCATGGTTTTATGAACGAAGAAGCGTTTAGCGGATATGTCAGTTCTCAAATGCGCTTTTTGGAAAGAAATCCCGAAGCATACAAGCGACTAATGGAAGAAGTAATTGTCATATAAACGATATTAATTATGGAAACAAAAGATTACTGGTTTGCCTTAAGATCACACGTGTACGTGGAGTTTAAAAAGGGAAAAATATTATTGTACGATACAAAGACAGGCAATAATGTTGAAACAGCATTGGAGCCGGCAATTTCTTTGGTATCACAAATGTATGAGCCTAAAAATCTCGGAGTAACGCTTTTAAGCAAAGATGTGCAAAAGGACGATGTGCAGAATTTTGTGCGTGAAATACTCGAAAAACAAATGGGCGATATAACAGAAACAGAAAAATTTACTGTAAAACCTGTACGGCTTATTCCAATTCTCAATTTGCAGAAAGATATGGATAAACTTAAAGACAAACAGGGTATTGAAACATTTATAGGGAAAGATATTATCAATTATCTTTTGGAGGTGGATATATATCTGAATGGCAGATGCGACAAAACCTGTTCGCAATGTAAACGGTACTGTACTCAGCTGCGTTGTTGTACGGCAAATAATACTGGAGATGAATTGTCCGTCGCAGAACTGGAAAATATTTTTAAGCAGATAAGATATTCTCCTGTTGGCAGAGTCAATATTTTGGGTGGAAACATCTTGAAATATGGCTCTATAAACAAATTGCAGGAATCATTGCAGCCGTTTAACGATACTTTTAAAAATGTTTTGCATTATTATCTGCATTATGAAAATTATGAACAAAATGAAATAATATCGTCCTCGAAACTTGAACTGACTGTCAATTTTCCCGTGAAAAAAACGCTCTTTGAGCAAATATTTTCGATACTTGATAAGGAAAAGACAACAATACATTTCATCATCGAAAATGAAGAGCAATACGCTGAAGCAGAAAAATTGACGGAAATATTGCATATCGAAAAATACGTTATGCATCCTTTCTATACAGGCGATAATCTGGACTTTTTTAAAGACAATTTATTTATGAGCAGGGAAGATATTTTCTCAGAAGTGTTATCGATTCGCAAAATTTTCAGAAATCAAAAGATTAATTCAAACTTTTTTGGCACATTACATATACTGCCCGATGGAACGGTTAAAGCAAATATGAACACGAACGCAATTGGAAACATAAAGCAGGATACTGTTTTAGAATTATTGTACAGGGAAATATCGGAAAATACAGCGTGGCGAAAAATCCGGAATTCTCAACCATGTGATAAATGCCTGTATCAATTTCTTTGTCCTGCGCCGTCGGACTGTGAAAGAGCTACAGGTCAGTTGAATTTGTGCAATATTGTTCAGGAATAATG
>JAISRU010000298.1 GCA_031273515.1 Bacteroidales bacterium
ATCCTTATTTGTGTTTTGCGCACGAAGACATTTTGTTTCACCCCGCAATGGGGAACGGCGCTTGTCGAACATTTAAAAAACAAAGAAACGGGACTTGTTGGCAGTATTGGATGGCATCATTTGCCCGTTTTTTCCATGACATGGTGGCATTCATCCCTGATATCGGGCATATACATACAAGGGTACAGGGAAAAAGGAAAATATTCTGCCCGTTTGAGTAAGTCTGTAGATTTTCTCAAAAATGAAAAATCCATTGAAGTTGTTGCTGTAGACGGTCTTTGGTTTTCTATTCCAAAATCATTGTTTTCTACAATTGCATTCGATGAGCAAACTTATCCGGGATTTCACTGTTACGATATGGATATTTGTATGCAGGTCAGGAATGCAGGGTATAAAGTTTTGGTTGTCTCCGATATATTAGTAGAACATAAGTCGGTAGGTAATGCCGACGAACAATGGCTGAAAAACCTTGCTTTGTTTTATTTCAAATGGCATGATAAATTACCACAGACTGCCGGTATTACACTAAACGATAAAGAATTAAAGGAAGCGGATCAACGTGTTTTAGATGATATTTACTTGGCTATCGACCGTTATTATTTCATGAAAAGAATAGCCTTGAAAATCAGAAAATTGAAACTCGCGCGTTTGGTAAGAGTTATCCTGAAACCATTTTTACCCATATAAATACGAATATAATATTACACAAAAGAACTGTTAAAAAAATAGAAAGTATATGATTTCGGTCTGCATGGCAACATATAACGGAGAAAAATACATTGAGCAACAATTGGAATCAATTCTTTCTCAATTAGGTAAGTCGGACGAAGTGATTATCTCCGACGACGCCTCTACCGATAATACGCTGTCTGTTATCCGTTCGTTTGACGACGACAGGATCACTTTATATCATTTACATCAGGATAAACACAAATTAAACAAACATCTGCGGATAAGTTCCAATTTTGAAAATGCGCTGCAAAAAGCAAAGGGAGATTATATTTTCCTCTCCGATCAGGATGATATTTGGGCGGCAAATAAAGTAGCCGAAATGATGAAGTTTCTTCCCTCTTATGCCTTAGTTGTGTCCAATCTTGTGTATATGGAAGACAATCTGCCTGATTTATCGAGAAAACCGGTCTTAAAGAAATCGCCATATCATAACTTTTTGATTACTCAACCTCAGTATTATGGTTGTTGCATGGCTTTCCAGCGGACAGTTTTAGACAAAGCGCTTCCTTTTCCCAAGAAACTTCCATCTCACGACGGCTGGATTGGCATGGTGGCGGAAACAACAGGGAAAGTCAAATTTATCGAGCAACCACTTGTCTGTTACCGAATACACGACCGAAACGTTTCAGGGAAAAACAAAAGCGATAATCCCTTATGCTATAAATTTACTTATCGGATAAGGATGTATTTTAATCTCCTCAAACGGATGAACAAATATAACAAAATGAATAAAAATACATGGACAAAATGAAATTTTCTGTTTGCATGTCTGTATATGGCAATGATGTTCCCGAACATTTTCAGACAGCATTGGCAAGTATTATCAATCAGTCGGTTGTTCCCGATGAGATTGTATTGGTTGTCGATGGACCTGTTCCGCTTCTAATTAATGAAATTGTAACCGAATATCAACGGAATTATCCTTTTTTCAAAGTGGTTCGTCTTCCTGAGAACAAAGGACTTGGATATGCCTTAAAAGTCGCGGTAGAAAATGCCGCTCATTCTCTCATTGCCCGCATGGACAGTGATGATATTTCCGTTTACGATCGATTCGAAAAACAGTTAAACGTCTTTGCTTCCGATCCCGATCTTTCCGTACTTGGCGGAACAATCTGTGAATTTATTGACAATCAGGATAACATTGTCAGCGTCCGAAACTGTCCTTTGACCGATGCGGCATTGAAATCGTATATCAAAACCCGTTGTCCTTTCAATCACATGACAGTCATGATGACAAAAGAAAGCGTATTAAGAGCAGGCAATTATCAGTCATGGTATTTAAATGAAGACTCGTATTTGTGGGTTCGTATGCTGGAAACAGGCGCTAAGTTTAAGAATTTGCCGGATAATCTGGTTTATGTGCGTGTGGGAAAAGACATGTATGCCCGCAGAGGTGGATACCGCTATTTCATCAAAGGAGAGGCGTCTTTACAAAAATACATGTGGCAGCATCATCTTATCGGATTCCCTGTATATGTTTACAATGTAATGGTTCGCTTTGTGGTTCAGGTGTTGTTACCCAATGGATTTCGCACCTTTCTATATCAGACATTCTTTCGGACAAAACCAAAGCAAAAAAAGAGATAGCGCTTCCCTGCAACAGTCAGACTTAATCTGTTGGATGCAAAACTTCTCTGACGGCGCTTTTTACTGCCTGAATAACCGTCCGAATATCATCTTCGGAAAGATCGTAATAGACAGGCAGACTTATTTCTCTCGAAAAATGGGCATACGCTACAGGATAGTCTTCCATGCGATAGCCTCTCGACTGATAATAAGACATTTTTGGCAACGGAATAAAATGAACATTCACCGCAACCTCTTTATTGAAAATGGCTTGTATGATTGCATTGCGTTGTTCTTCTGTTATGTTTTTAATGCGCAGCATATAGACGTGATGCGATGATATTTTATCTTCAGTTTGGTATGGCGGAATTTCCGCCCATGTTTCTTCGGAAAAGGCTTTTGAATATTCGTCGAAAATATATTTGCGTTTTACGAGCATGTCTTTATCGTAGCGGGATAATTCCACCAGACCGATAGCGGCTTGTATATCCGTCATATTGCATTTGTAGCCGGGTTCGACAATATCGTACTGCCAGCCTCCGATTTGCATTTTTGAAAAAGCATCTTTGGTTTGTCCATGCAGCGATTTGATACAAAGTTCTCTATAGACGGCTTCGTTATCGAAATCCGCAGGCAAATGCAGACAAAGAGCGCCTCCTTCGGCAGTAGTCAGATTTTTGACGGCGTGAAAAGAAAAAACAGAAATATCCGTCAGACTGCCTGTTTTCTTTCCTTTGTAAGACGCTCCAAAAGAATGAGCCGCATCGGAAAGTATCAGTATCCGATTTAATCTGCGTTGAGTTTCGGTAGCGGGGGAAAACAAATTCTGTATCTCCTTTTCATTAATCAAGGCATGAATGCTATCGTAGTCGCAGGGAAATCCGCCCATGTCGACGGGCATGATTACTTTTGTCCGAGGAGTAATCGCCTTTCGGACAGCTTCCGTGTCTATGTTGAAATCGTCTTTGTTACAGTCTGCAAAGACGGGAGTAGCTCCGCAGTGAATAACGACATTGGCAGTCGCCGCATAAGTGTAGGCAGGAAGAATGACCTCATCTCCACGACCAACGCCAAACCAGCGTAATGCAAGTTCCAGACCCGCCGAAGCAGAATTGACACACAACACGTGGTCGATATGGCAATATGCGGCAAGACGTTTTTCAAATTCTTTGGTACGGGGTCCTGTGGTTATCCATCCCGACAAGAGCGCTTTAGTTACTTCTTCAATCGTTTTTCCATCTATACGAGGAGGAGAAAAAGGGATCATAATCTATCTTTGGTTTGTTCTGTATTCAAAAATCCGTTTCCAGACGGACTGCAAAGGTAGCATAAATAAATTGAAAATTGAAAATTACCTGCGGACGAGGATTGCCTTTCCCGTCATTGCGTCTCATTGTCTGAATCAGGATTTTCAGGAAAAATTTGTATGCTAATGTCTTCGTCGCTTTGCGCAATTTTCAATTTTCAATTTTC
>JAISRU010000224.1 GCA_031273515.1 Bacteroidales bacterium
AAGTTAGACCATACCACAAGTCGGGAAGAAATTTCGGCTCTGGCAAACATCGGAATGGAAGAAGGTATCTTTGAAGAAAAAGAAAATCGGATACTTCAAAATCTGATCCGTCTAAAAAATATGAAAGTGTCGGAAATCATGACGCCGCGAACAGTTGTTTCTATCGCCAACGAAAACATGTCGTGGAATGAGTTCCTGAAAAACAAAGAGTATCTGAAATTCTCCCGTATTCCTGTTTTTTCTCAAAAGGAAGAAAATATCTGCGGTTATGTTTTTCGTCAGACCATCTTCGATAAAATGGCAGACAACAACGACGGTCTACAATTAAAAGACATTAAAAGAGAAATCCTTGTCATTCCTGACACCATGTCTGTCTTCAATGTGTGGGAACTCTTTTCGGAGAAGAAAGAACTCATTGCCCTTATTGTCGACGAATACGGCACAATGGATGGTATCGTCACAATGGAAGACATTGTTGAAACCCTCGTGGGAATCGAAATTGTAGACGAAAAAGATACCATTACCGATATGCAACAATATGCCCGCGAACGCTGGGAATTGAAACAAAAAAAATACCATACTGAAAATTGAAATTTAAAAATTGAAAATTGAAAATGAGCCTGCGGACGCAAATACCCACGCCGTCATTGCGAATTGTAAGGTACGAACAATTCGCAATGGCGGGTAAACGAAAATCATGCTCATCTGTTAATCAGATGGTTATTGAGCGTAGCCGAAATATAAATCACAGTTCAAGACAAAAAGCGTCCGAATGGCAATTCTCAATTAAATTTTTACATTCCGTCTTTATTGATGAGGTTGTTAATCATTGCATAGACGGTCAGTCCGGATACCGATTTAATGCCTGTTTTCCGACTGATGTTTTTCCGATGAGAAATAACGGTGTGAACAGAAATATTCAGTTTATCGGCAATTTCTTTGTTCATCAGACCTTTGGCGACTTCAATCAGGACGTCGATTTCGCGTTCGGTGAGGTCTTGACTTTCGTAAAATTCTTTTCGATCTGTTCTAACAGAGAGCGCTGTCCGGAGGGTAGTTTCGATGGACGTGAAGTTGTCGTTGATTTCGATAATGCCGTTGAACTGCTGTAAAACGCCCGCTTCCACATAAGTATAGACCAATGCAACTAAGGATACATTAGGAATGTCCTGCAAGAGGCTTCTCAGGGCGAAGCGTTTATCGTAGTCGAGCACGACAGGATTGATAATGAACAAATCGGGAAGCGACGCAAGTAGGCGTCCTTTGAGATGCTGTAAATTAGTCAGATGTTCGGTAATCGTAAATTCATAACTGCAATCCAACAGTTGTCGTATGCCCGCACTGACAACAGGTGAAGGTTCGACAAGTATAATTTTACAGTCGTTTGAGTTGCTCATATTTGTCTTCGATTAGTTGTACACAGGGGATTAAAATTTTATTTTCGATCAGGGTATGTTTATTCAGATCTTTGGCGAATTGGAAAACGGTAAAGAGAACATTTTCTCTGTCTCTGTTTTTGTTACTTTCGGGGAGGTGTTTGATAAGGATATTAATGAGATCGGTAAGTTTATCTTCGATGTTGCTATGGTTTCTTTCGAACTGATTGATATGATAATTCACCGACGTTTTTTGCGCAAGCAGATCACGAACATAAGGGAAGACCGTATTTTCTTCGTAATCAAAATGGTTGACGACTTCGTTTTTATATTCGGAGAAGAAGCGATTGATAATTTCTCCGTAACCTTCTTTATTTTCGGAGAAGAGTCCGTTGAGTTGTATTTCGATGGAAGTAATTTTATCTTCGAGATAATAGGTATGGGAAGCATGTAAATAATTGATAAGTTCGTTTACATTCAGAGAGGCGATTTCGTTATTGTCCGGAAAATATTCATTATGAGCGGACACATTGGCGACCATCAAAAACAGAGGAGCAGAAACATTATGTTTATTGCAGACCTCTTCCACATTTTTTTCTCCGAACCCGAGTTTAATCCCGAAGCGTGACAAAGTCAGAACCAAGTTATAATCAGCAAAAAGCAAATCGGAGAGTTTCATTTTCGCAGTGAACAAATTATATTGCATAACGCTATTTTTTTTATTTTCTGCAAAAGTACACAAAATAATTGAGAATTGAAAATTGAGAATTAGGCTTGTGCAAGCATACTGTGGATTGCCACCGGCTGCGTCGTCGCAATGACGGCGTGATTATTTACGTCGCTTTGCGCTCTTGTCCCCTTGTCCACTCGTTCACTGAAAATCACAGATCAGGACAATAATCATAATCCAAAGCGGAATAAAAAACCTCCTGTCTTCAGCGATAACATGGCTGAAAGCAGGAGGTTGGTACAATTTTCCTTTGCTTCGGGCGACTGTCTTGACTGTCGTTACAAAGCGCAGGTTTTCAGTAGATACATTGCATTTTCTTTAATGCGAATGATCATGACATCCCCCCGAAGAGGGTTGAGACGTCGGTTTGCTGTCTGTTTTTGTATTCGCCGCTGACGCAGGAACAACCTTTACAGTATATCCCATTTTCCGGAGAGCTGCCTGCAGATTGTCGGGAGATGTTTTGGC
>JAISRU010000047.1 GCA_031273515.1 Bacteroidales bacterium
ATTGTAAAAAAGAATGATTTTTTTTTCACTAAGGATGTTTTCAACCCAATTATTTACGTAAATAATTCGGTTATCTACGTAAATAATTCGGTTATCTACGTAAATAATTCGATTATCTACGTAAATAATTCGGTTATCTACGTAAATAATTTGATTATCTACGTAAATAATCCGATCATCTGCATAAATAATTCGATTATCGGCGTAAACAAATTCCCATTTGAAAGATAAAAATCATCCCTGCCTTCCTCCATTGACGGCGCAGGTATTTGCGTCCGTATGACATGACTGAAAATTTTTAATTACTGAAGTTTCTTTTCAAAGTGATAGAAATAGGCATTCACCTTATCCTTATAGAAATGGGTGAGGGTCGGCGGAATAGTTTTATAGAGTTCGGTTTCTTTTTTCCTGTTCATTTGTTGCTGGATAAAAGCAGGAGGAGAAGAGTTCGGTAATTGTTGTGCTTCTCTCGATTCCCGTTTTTCTTCCTGTTCCCGTTGCATTTCTGCCCGTTCCGACTCCAACAGACGCGTCATGATCTGTTGCTGACGATTGAGCGTCTGCTGATTGATTATTTTATTGACAAGTTCTTTTTCGGTTTCTTCCATTTCCTTGAGAATCTTGTCTATATCGCCGTAGCCTTTGCCCTCTTTCTTGAGTTCCGACTGATATTCCTGCATCATTTTACGAATAGCTTCCTGCTTTGCCGCCATACGGGCAAACTGTTCACTCATGGATTGTCCGCCGGGTTTGCTGCCTTTTTTGTCGCCTCCGTCTTTTTCGCCCTGCTCTTTGTTTTTGCGCATTTCTTCCAATTGTTTGTTGAGTTCTTCCTGCATCTGACGCATCGATTTCGACGATTTGGATTTGCCTCCTCCCTGACAATTATCGCTCGAACAATTCCCGCTGCCAGACCCGTTACCCTGTTGCTTTTTCTCCTGCATCTTTTTGAGCGATTCGGCAATCATCAGCGCCAGATCGTTCAGAGAAGTCATCACCTCTTGCTGTTTGGCGGCGATTTGTGAATTTCTGGTTTGATAAAATTGTTGCAAAGCCGGTTCCTGTGTGTTCTTGAGCAAGGTCATGATCTGATCCTGAGCCTGACTGATTTTTGTTATTTCTTTCGTGATAAATGGCGCAACCATTTCCTGTCGACGGGCAATGGATGCAATGCTATCCTGTATCATTTTCAGATTATCTTTTATCCGAAACTGATCCTGTATAATCCGACGCATGGCTGGGTCTTGAATATTTGTCTTTGCCGTTTGAGAAAGCAGTTCTTCTTCCTGAAAAGAAGTCTTGATGATATTATTGAGAACCTGTCGCAATTTGTTGATGTCTTCTCCCAGATTTTCATTCTGTTCTGCTTCCATGTTTTGCTGCATCTTGTCTGCCATTTCTTGCATTTTGTCCCCTGCTTTCTTTTGACTTTCAGACGCTTTTGACTTCTGATTTTTCTCCAACTGTTCCTTTGCCTGATTGAGCTGTTCGGAAATCTCTTTTTCCAAAGGTTTGGTTGCATCCAGATTATAAGGATCTTCCAATTCTTTATTCAGTTTCTCAAGTTCCCGCAAATCCTGTTGCAGATCTTTAAATTCCTTGTTGATTTCATTCTGTTTTTGTTGCGATTGCTCAATATCTCTGTCTTTTTGCAAGGTCTGTTCAGCCTGTTTATGTTGTTCTTCTGCCAGCTGACTTACTTTGGAAATAATATTCTCCATCTTCGATTCCACTTCCAATGCCTTGAAGAGTTCCAAATCCTGATCCAATTGTTTGTTCAGTTCTTCCGAGCTGAATTTCATCTTGTTGAGCATCTCATTCATTTTGTTTTTGTCGATGTTGGTTTCCATTAACTTCTGCAATTCCTCCATCATCTTTTTCAATTCGTCGCTAAACAAGCCATCCAATCTTTTCTGAATTTCATGCTGTTTTTCCAGAATTTGCAAGTCTATGTCGTTGTATTGCTCATTGATTTGTTGTTGTCGTTGTTGTTCCTGCGTAATACGGGCGATTTCTTCTTTTGTTTTCTGCAATTGTTTGAGCAGATCTTCCATTTGTTTCTTTTCCTGCCATGAAGGCTGATTTTTATCGACCATTTTCCGTTGCAGTTCTTCTATGTTTTTAAGGATATTTCCGCTTTCCGAGAGCAGTTTATCCAGATCAGTGCGTGTTTGCTGATTGACGATTTCCGATTGACGCTGAATTTCGTCCAACGTAGGCAGTGTAAATCGCATGACGGTCGATTTAGTCGATTTATTTCCATTTACCTGATCATTATCCCATATTTCAAAATAGTATTCCAGCGTCTGACCTGCTTCCAAATGCATTGTTTGTGCATCGAAATAATGATAAAATTCCTGAAGACTGATATTGGCATGTAACGGCAAACCGACAAAATCTTTTGCGACCTCCTTCTGATCTTTATCAAAAATGGAATAGACAAAATGCAACTTTGTAAAGCCGTAATCATCGCCGATGGTTCCTTTGAAATAGAAACGGTCGATAAAGGCGGAATCATTGATAACAAGCACATCAATAGCGGGATACTGGTCGGGGATAACACTGATAAAATAATGCAGAGAATCGCTGTTGGTGATGTATTTGTTTTTTGTGGAAACACTGTAACTCATATTTTCCAACAGACGCATTCCGAAATGAGTGTTGTCTTTGCCTGCATCCAAACTGACCTTTTTCCCTTGGGTGGCAAAGATAATTTCATCGGTATTTCGCGAATTGAACTTCCAAGTAACTTTAGTTCCCTGCGGAACAGTAATATCGCCTCTGTTTTCGACGGTTTCCGAAGGTTTGGCTATATAGGAGGGATAATCTAACTGTATGGAAAAATTAATCAGAACAGGTTTGGGCATGACGTCGATTTGATATTCCTGTGATTTCACTTCTTCGGTAAACAGACGAAATTCGGTTGTTCGTTGCATGTTTTTAAATTCATAACTAAATTCCGTTTTGCTGTTTTGCTGAAGTCGGTGGGTTGCATTGCCCACTTCGATAAAAGCCTCCTGAGGAATTTCTTCTCCTTCTATCTGTATATTGATTGTAAAATTCTCATTCTGGAAAGCCGTAAGCGAACTGTTTTCGAGAATGAAACGATAGGGAGCAGGTTTTTCAAAATACTGATTATAGTTTACAATTCGTTGAGCAGGTTCGGTAAACAGACGATAATCCCAGAAAAAGATAAAAACAATCAGCAGAACGGGAATGAGTGCATATTTGACATACCGCAGATTTTTACGCAAATTCACCGCCGACTGAAAACGAAAAGGTTTCACACGTTGTATTTTTTCATCGATGGACATCAGCAACAGTTCCATACTCGGAACCTCTTCCGACTGTGCCATAGTCCGAAGTTGTAAGACATTAAGCAATTTATCATCTATTTCTGCAAAATGTTTTCCGATAATTCGCGCCGCTTCTTCGTAGGACAAACGATTTCCTATGCCCCAGATTTTCAGCAGGGGACGAATAATGAAAAAAGCGGCGATAAACGCATTGACCCCAATAAAAGTATACAATAAAATGGCTCTGGAAATGGAATTTGAATAGGCGAAATATTCAAACAAAGCCAGAGATATGAACAAAATCGAAGCAATGGCAACAAACAAAATAGAGGCGCGTATGACCATGTTTTTGTAGTATGTCCGAATAAACTGTTCTAATTTGTCGATCAATAATTCACTGTTATTCATTGTGTTTCAAGGTTAATTTGTTCATTTAATTAGTTTATAGCTGTATGCCTGTCGTAATTTTATTCACTCTTTGACAATGTCTTCCTTCTTCAAAATCGGTCGACAGGAAAGTAATTACAATATCCCATGCCGTTTGTTTATCCACAAATCGTGCAGGAATGGCAATCACATTTGCATTGTTGTGTTTTCTTGCCAAAGATGCAATTTCTTTTGTCCAGCACAAAGCCGAACGCACGTTTGGATATTTATTTGCCGTCATATTCACGCCATTGCCCGAACCGCAAAGGATAATCCCTGTTGAATAAACCCCTGCATTGATTTCTCGTGCCAACGGATGAACAACATCAGGATAATCCATACGTTCATCAGAAAACGCACCAAAATCTATAATCGTATATTGCTGTTCTTCTAACGATTGTTTTATAAACTCTTTTGTGTCAAATCCGGCATGATCTCCGGCGATTAATAATGTTCTCATCTTGATATATAATCAATTATAATTCAATACTTCGGAATGCAAAGGTACATCTTTTTAATTGAAAATTGATTGTGTCTTGAACTGTGATTTATCTGATTAAATGATGGACTATGATTAACCGTAGAGACGTTGCATGCAACGTCTCTACATTGGACACGCATCCCATAGGGATGAAATGTTGGTAGAAACATCACAACACCTCTCTTACCCCGTCCCGTCAGGACGGAATGTGACGGCTATTCTTTCTACCAACATATTGTCCCTGACGGGACAGCGTTGCACCTGC
>JAISRU010000068.1 GCA_031273515.1 Bacteroidales bacterium
GACAATATGTTGGTAGAAGAAATGCACACCTTTATTATTCGACCTCGAAGAGGTCAAATGTTTATAGAAGCAATGTACATCTCTGTTGTGCGACCCCGAAGGGGTCGAATTGAAACACACCCACTTGTTTCTATAAACATACGATGTCTTCGACATCAATTCCATCCCTGCGGAATTTTTTACGCTTGCGACAATCTGACATACACCCCACATTCCGTCCCTGACGGGACGGCGGCGGGTGTTTGACATTCCGTTTTCTACCAACATATTGTCCCTAACGGGACATCTGTAACTATCTGAATACAGGACGATTATTTTTACGTCATTGCAAATTGTGAGGCACGAGCAATGTGGCGCCCGACGCAGCGAGTGAGCGCAGAGGTAAACTTGTTTGTTTCTGCCGAACCGTAAGGAGGAAGGCAAAGGCAATCCAGAGTATTTTTTCGTAATCTCTTTTGTGTTTACGGGTTTTCTGGATTGCTTCTCGCTATGCTCATCGCAATGACGGGTGTGTTATTTGCGTCGCTTGCGCCATTCTCAATTTTCAATTCCCCATTATTCCGCTTCTTTGGCGACTTCTTCCACATTACGGGACGACAATATGGTTACAATTACTTTCGACGGATTATCAATGATGGTTATATTTTCCTGTTTGATATTTTCTACCAGAATAGAATCCAATATATCCATTTGACTGATGTCCACAGTAATGTTTTCGGGAATATGTTCCAAAAGACCTTTTACTTTTAATTTACGAACTCGTTTGGATAATTTTCCTCCACGCATAACTCCCGGAGAATTGCCTGTAATTCGTAGTGGTATATCAATTGTAACAGGTTTTCCGTCGATGATTTGTAAAAAATCGACATGTAATAACTGATCCGTTACAGGATGAAATTGCGTTTCCTGTACAATTGCCTTGTATTTGTCACCTTCTATATCCAAATCGACATAATATACTTCGGGAGTATAAATCAATTTGATAAAAGATTTTTCCTCTACTAACAGAGGCATTTGTTTTTCTCCGCCATACAATACACACGGAATAAAACCCTGATTGCGTTGTTTTTTGGCATCTTTTTTCCCTACGTTCTTCCTCAAAGAACCGCTCACAGATACTGACTGCATAACTAACTTTATTTAGAAATTAATAAATGATTTAAAATGTCTGCAAAGGTACATTTTTTTTCATTACGAAAATCAATTTATCGGCTAATGTCGCAAGAAAAGAAAAAAGAAATACCTTCATGGTCTGAAAAAACAACTTTCTCTGCTCTCTTTTCCCACAGACTTACTGAATTTTATCTCCAAATTACAACTCCTGAGGATAAATCCCCAAGACGTGTCTAAAAGTTTATATCATCTCAAGAGTTCGTGCGAAGAGAACGTTTTCGGTCGTTTTCATTCAGGTTGATTTTCCGTAGACGAAGCGCTTTGGGAGTAATTTCGAGATATTCATCTTCGGCTATGTATTCCAGATATTCTTCCATCGAGAATTTTATCGCAGGAGCAATACCCATTTTGTCGTCCGACCCTGATGCGCGCATATTCGTCAGTTTTTTCGATTTGGTAACATTCACAATCAAATCGTCCTGTCGAATATGTTGTCCGATAACCTGTCCTGCATAGACGGCTTCCATCGGTTCGATAAAAAAACTGCCTCTGTCCTGCAATTTGTCTATGGCATAAGCGTATGCTGTCCCTGTTTCCATCGCAATCAAAGACCCTGCATGTCGAAGAGAAATATCTCCTTTCATGGGTTCAAATCCGATAAAACGATGCGACATAACTGCTTCTCCTTCGGTCATGGTCAGCATCTGATTTCGCAGACCGATAGTCCCGCGCGACGGAATGTTGAACAACAAATTGATACGGTCTGTCTTGGTAACGATGGACACAATTTCTCCTCTTCTGCGCGTTACAATGTCGATGACCTTGCTCGAAAATTCTTCGGGAACGATTACTGTCAGTTCTTCGACAGGTTCACATTTTTTTCCGTCTATCTCCTTGACAATGACTTTGGGTTGTCCCACTTGTAACTCATAACCTTCGCGACGCATGGTTTCTATCAATATCGACAAATGAAGTATTCCTCGTCCGTAAACGATATACATGTCGGGAGAAGCCGTTTCTTCTATGCGCATTGCCAGATTTTTTTCCAATTCTTTGTACAGTCTGTCGCGCAAATGACGAGAGGTTACATATTTCCCGTCCTGACCAAAAAAAGGCGAGTTGTTTATCGTGAATAACATACTCATTGTCGGTTCATCTATCTTTATTGGGATCAATCCTTCCGGATTTTCAAAGTCGGCAATTGTATCTCCGATGTCGAAATTCTCTATGCCAAAAACAGCGCATATTTCACCCGGATAAACAGTGTTTTTCATTTTCTCCTTCCCCAGACCTTCAAAAACATACAATTCCTTTACTTTTGACTTCAATACAGTTCCATCTCTTTTGATTAGCGAAACATTTTGTCCCCATTCCAGTGTTCCGCGCGTGAGTTTTCCAACCGCAATACGTCCCACATAAGAAGAATAGTCCAAAGAAGATATCATCATTTGTGTTGTTCCTTCTTCAAATTCAGGTTCGGGGATATGCGTAACTATCTGTTCGAGCAGATAACTGACGTCGTCGGCAGGTGTTTTCCAATCCGCCCCCATCCATCCTAATTTGGACGAACCGTAAACAGTAGGAAAATTCAATTGATCTTCAGTCGCTCCCAGATTGAACATCAGATCAAAAACATCTTCCTGAACCTGTTCGGGATTGCAATTGGGTTTATCGACCTTGTTGATAACTACAATAGGTTTCAGGTTCAGTTCAATGGCTTTCTGCAACACAAAGCGCGTTTGCGGCATTGTTCCTTCAAAGGCGTCGACCAGAAGCAGTACGCCGTCAGCCATATTGAGTACCCGTTCTACTTCTCCTCCGAAATCACTGTGTCCGGGAGTGTCTATGATGTTTATCTTGAAGTTCTTGTATCTGACTGAAATATTTTTGGATAGTATCGTAATACCTCTTTCCCGTTCCAAGTCGTTACTGTCAAGAATAAGGTCCTGCACTTCCTGATTTTCCCTGAAAAGTTTGGACTGATATAAAATACGATCAACAAGCGTTGTCTTTCCATGATCGACATGAGCTATAATAGCTACATTCCTAATGTTTTGCATTCGTTAATTTATGGTGAAAAATTATTGCGCAAAGATACAATATTTAATTGAGAAT
>JAISRU010000148.1 GCA_031273515.1 Bacteroidales bacterium
GGTCCGTAGTTGATAAGAGCGAATTTCTTTGTCCATTCATCGCTGATTGTATCTAAAAGAGATTTATCTCCAAAAGATTGTTTCCAGAACAGATCATTCATAATATCCGCAATATCAATAAAAATTGTAATGATCTGACGTTCTTTTTTACTAAGTACGCTCAAATCGGTTTTGAGTTCCACCACTGCAAATTCTTCAACTTTTTGCTGCATCTTCGATTTTTTTTGTTCTTCCTGCTGCTTTTCTTTTCCTGCAAAACCAAATACTATCGTCGTGATTACAAACATGGTAGTAAGTACGACAAGCTGTTTCTTTTTATTCATTCCTTCCATTATTATAGTGATTAAAAATTTCTGCAAAAATATCAAAAATATTGTAGTATTTTTGCATTCCACCAAATTATTTTATATGGACGCTTTTGGATTTTGTAACATTGCGCTTATTCCTGTCCGATCGGCAGCCAGTCATCGGTCGGAAATGGTAACGCAACTGCTTTTCGGAGAGGCTTATCGGATTACGGATACTTCTCACGCCGCAGGCTGGGTGAAAATAAAAACACAATTCGACGATTACGAAGGATATATCGACAGTCGACAGGTCGTGTTGATGCATCAGAGCAGCTGGGAAAAATATTATACGGACGAACATCTGCGGATAACGCCCTGTTCAACATTCCTACGCGATAAGAAGAGGAATTTTTCGTTTGTTGTTCCTGCAGGATCGTCGTTGGCGATGTATGACGAAAAAAACATCTGTCTGGGCGCTGAACATTTTGAATTTCTCAATGCAATACAACCGATAAGCGGTTCGTTGTCTGACAGACTGAATATTGTCGCTTTATCTTTCCTGAATGCGCCTTACTTATGGGGAGGACGTACCATGTTCGGGATAGATTGTTCGGGATTTACCCAGATCGTTTTTAAGACGGCAGGCATTAAGTTAGCCCGCGACGCCTCTCAACAGGCATTACAGGGGGAGACTGTCGCTTCGATTGACAAGGCAAAGTCAGGAGATATGGCTTTCTTTGAAAATAAGAACGGCATTATTACGCATACGGGCATCATACTGATCGACAGGTCAATTATACACGCAAGCGGGAAAGTGCGGATAGACAAAATCGACCAACATGGCATCTATTGTATAGAGAGAGAGGAATATTCGCATCGACTACAAACAATAAAACGCATCGTATGACAGGAGAAACCGTTTTTTTACGAGCACTAGAGCTGTCGGACATAGCGATACTGTATGCCTTTGAGAACGATACGGCTGTTTGGAATATAAGCGAAACTCTTGCGCCTTATTCTTCTTTTGCCTTGGAGCAGTATATTTTGGAAGCAGTGCACACGGATATTTATACCTCCAAACAAGTAAGATTAGCTATTTGCAGTCGTTCCGACGGGAAAGTTATCGGATTAGCCGATCTTTTCAATTTCAGTCCGAAGCATTTACGTGCCGACGTTGGAATGTTGATCCATGCCGATTATCGCGAAAACGGATACGCGGCAGAGGCTCTGAAACTGCTCTCCGAATATGCCTTTTCCACGTTGAATATGCATCAGTTAGTCTGCAATATTACGCCGGATAATACGGCAAGCATCCGATTATTTCAGAAGCAGGGTTTTGTGTTGGTCGGGACAAAAAAAGAATGGCTGCGTCTGGGAGACAGCTGGGTCGATGAACAAATGTATCAGAAATTGAGAATTGAGAATTTTTAGTCATGCCATACGGACGCTTTTGTCTTGAACTGTGATTTATATTTCGACCTCGAAGAGGTCAAATGTTTATAGAAGAAATGACGCCTCGTATTGTACGACCCCGATGGGGTCGAATGGAAACACAACATCTTTTTCTATAAACATACGATGTCTTCGACATCAAAACCGTCCTGCATTATTTATTTTCCATTTCTGAGTTTCCCCGTCAGGAGATACATATCAATAGAAAAGGAGATGCCTCTCCCAACCATATTGTCCGTAGGACATTCACCTGCGACGACCTCTCCAAATGAAAATCATCCCACGTCATCCTCCTTTTTTTCCTGACAACATGGCGGGGTGGGGACTTACAATGACGGCGTGAGTATTTGCGTCCGAATGGCATGAAAGAATTTTTTTGCACGCTTAAAAAATAAACGACGTATTACATTCGTTAGAAGGGAGTAAATTTTATTGGAAAATCAATTTATAACTATGTCGGATATATTGGATATTAAAGCATTAAATGACAAAATTCAACAGGAAAGTTCATTTGTTGATATAATCAACATGGAAATGAACAAGGTGATAATAGGACAAAAATCAATGGTCGAACACCTGATGACAGGACTTTTGTCGAATGGACACATTCTGCTCGAAGGAGTTCCGGGATTGGCAAAAACTCTTGCCATCAAATCACTTGCACATGTTATACATGCAAAATTCAGTCGTATTCAGTTCACGCCTGATTTATTGCCCGCTGATTTGTTGGGTACATTGATCTACAGTCAGAAAACAGAAGAATTTCATGTGAAAAAGGGACCTCTTTTTGCTAATTTTATTCTTGCGGATGAAATCAACCGAGCGCCTGCAAAAGTACAAAGCGCTCTCTTGGAAGCAATGCAGGAACGTCAGGTTACAATAGGCGAAGAAACCTTTCCGCTCGAAGAACCTTTCTTGGTCATGGCAACGCAAAACCCCATTGAACAGGAAGGAACCTATCCGCTCCCTGAAGCTCAGTTAGATCGGTTTATGCTCAAAGTCGTCATTCATTATCCTTCCAAAGAAGAGGAAAAAGCCATCCTTCGACAACAGATAGGAACAAGCATTCCTGCTACCAATGCGGTATTAAAAGGAAGTGATATTATCAAGGCAAGAGAAGTTGTCAGGGAAGTGTATATTGATGAAAAGATCGAAAATTATATTACCGATATTGTCTTTGCTTCACGTTACCCGGGACAATATAAACTGAATAAATTTTCATCCATGATAAGTTATGGCGCTTCTCCCCGTGCATCAATCAATCTGGCGTTGGCGTCCAAGTCGTTCGCCTTTATAAAACGACGGGGATATGTTATTCCAGAAGACGTCAGGGCAATTTGTCCTGCTGTGATGCGGCATCGTATCGGGTTGAGCTACGAAGCTGAAGCCGAAAATATTACAACGGACGATATTATCAATGAAATAATCAATACGGTAGAAGTTCCATAGTATGCCATGTCGAAAATGAATTGTAAACAAACCTGTTATAAAAAGTAAACGTTGAACTCGGCAGAATTAATCAAGAAAATACGTAAGATTGAAATTCGTACCCGTGCTATATCCCAACAAATATTTTCGGGACAATATCACAGTGCGTTCAAAGGACGCGGTATGGCATTCAGCGAAGTGAGGGAGTACACATACGGAGATGACGTCCGTTCGATAGACTGGAATGTTACGGCGCGGTTCAATCATCCTTATATCAAAGTGTTTGAAGAAGAACGGGAATTGACGGTCATGATACTGATTGATACAAGTTCATCTTCTCTTTTCGGGACGAGAAAAATGTTCAAGCGGGATTTGATTACTGAACTTGCCGCCGTATTGTCTTTCTCTGCCATCACAAACAACGACAAGGTTGGAGTGATCTTTTATAATGATATCGTCCGAAAGTTTATTCCTCCCAAGAAAGGGAAGACACATATTCTGCGTATCATCAGTGAATTGGTAAATCTTCAACCTGAACCCGGCGGAACAAATACAACTCTGGCTTTGCAATATCTTATCAATGTTATCCGAAAAAAATGTACGGCTTTTTTGATTTCGGATTTCCTGGAAACAGATTTCGAAACCGCCTTGCGTATTGCAGGAAAAAAACATGATCTCTCTGCCATCCAGATTTGCGATAAAGGAGAAATGTTGTTGCCTTCTGTCGGATTGTTGCAAATTCAAGATCTGGAAACAGGACAAAAATGTACGGTGGATACTTCCGATGTTCAGTTTCAAAGAAATTACGTCCGATGGTGGAATCAACATGACACTGAACTGAAAGAAATTTTCCGTCGCACAGGTACGGATAATATCAAATTATTTACCGATCAGGATTATGTACCTGCTTTAATGGAGTTATTTAAACGACGTTCCTGAAAATAAAATGTTGAACAGAATACAATTGAAGATGATGCTAAAAAATATTGTCCTGAACAGAAACAGGATATGTTACATGATTAAGAAAGTAAACAAACACAGTTTAATCGCATTTGCTACAGTATTGCTTTCGTTCAATGTCTGCGTAGCCCAACAGCATACGGCAAAGTCGGAAACGGACAGCAACAGTATCTTTATTGGAGATCATCTGAATGTAAGGATTATTTTTTCGTCGAGCGACAATACGCCTGTTGTATTTCCTTACTGTTGCGATACCTGTATTCCCGGAATTGAAATTGTCAGACGATCCGCCATTGACACTGTAATAAACGCTGCGGGACGGGAATTGCGTCAGCAATGGACAATAACCTCTTTTGATTCGGGGTCGTATATCATTCCGTCCATGTCGTTTTACGGTTCGGATTCTTTGTTACTTGCACAAACAGAACCTTTGCTTTTGACTGTCCGTACAATTGCGGTAGATACAACCCTGTCGATAAAAGACATCAAAGAGCCCTTGTCTGCTCCGCTCACCATTCGGGAAGTTTTGCCTTATATCCTGATTACTTTATTGATCTTTGGCGTGATTGTCGGAAGTATCTTCGCAATACAATATCTGAAAAACAGAAAGAAACCGAAAACTGTTTCCGGTGCAAAAAAACCATTGCTTCCTGCTCATATCATCGCCATGCGGGAATTGGACAGATTATGGCAAAAGAAATTATGTCAATCGGGATTGGTTAAGCAACATTACAGCGAATTGAGCGACATCGTCCGTACCTATATCGAAAATCGGTGGGATATTGCCGCTATGGAAATGGTGTCTTCGGAGATTATCACCGCTTTAGCGCCTCTGCATTTATCGGAAGAAGCAATCCGCAAATTAGAGCAGACATTCTATTGGTCGGATATGGTGAAATTTGCAAAAGCAAATCCTTTGCCCGACGAAAACAGTACAACTTACCACAACATCGTGGATTTTGTGCAAATGACTAAACAGGAACAGGAATCGAGAGAAACAACAGCAAAATAATCGACAACATGTATATAATTACTTATTGGAAAAGTCTGGAATTTGCAAATGCGGAATGGGTCTGGCTGTTGCTGATTATTCCGCTATTGACGGCATGGTATATATGGAAACGCAATCGGATGCAAACTGTTTTAACGGTTTCGGGCGTCAAACCTTTTTTGTATCGGAAAGCGGCTAAACAAAAACTGAAACATCTTCCTTTTATTTTTCGGATGCTTGCTTTGTTCTTCTTGATTATTGCATTGGCACGTCCGCAGTCGTCCATATCCCATAAGCAGGTAGATGTGGAAGGAATTGATATTGTGATGGCATTGGATGTTTCGGGGAGTATGATGGCAATGGATTTTCGTCCCAACCGTTTGGAGGCTTGTAAAAATGTGATGAAGACATTCGTTGAAAATCGACCGACCGACCGCATCGGATTGGTTGTTTACAGCGGAGAGGCTTATACCAAATGTCCGTTGACAAGCGATCATCAAACCCTGTTGCGATCGCTTGAAAGTGTAAAATTCGGTATCATTGACGACGGAACAGCCATTGGAGATGGTTTGGGAACGGCGATAAATCGTCTGCGGGAGAGTACGGCAAAAAGCAAGGTGATTGTTCTTTTGTCCGACGGCGTCAATAATGCCGGTCATATCGATCCTTATTCAACGGCAGACATCGCTCAGGAATTTGGTATCCGTGTCTACACCATTGGTTGCGGGACAATCGGAGAAGCTCCCATTTCGACTCCTTACGGAACACTGTACACCAAAGTAGAAATCGACGAACCCTTATTGAAAACTGTCGCACAAAAAACAGGCGGGAAGTATTTCAGGGCGCAAAACAAAACGAAATTAAAGGAAGTCTACGAAGAAATAGACAAAATGGAAAAAACACGCATCACAGAATATCATTTCTTAAACAAACCGGATGAATTTTTCCCGTTTCTCTGTATTGCATTGGTTCTGTTTCTCGTGGAGGTAATGCTTCGGTATACTGTCTTGCGAATAAAACCGTAATTTAATTGAAAATTGAAAATTGAAAATTGAAAATGAGCCTGCGGACGCAAACAACCTACCCGTCATTGCGTCGCCATTGTCCTCACCCCCTGCCCCTTCCAAAATGGAGAGGGGAGAGTATTCATACTACACCGCTATCAGTGGAATGAAAATAATTTTGTGTATGTCGAATAATTTTTGTATCTTTGCAAAAACATAAATCAATGCGCATATTAAAAATACAACCTTATTTGTCGGATATTGAACTTAAAGAGAAGATGCATAGTCAAAAGTCTGTAAAAGACTTCCAATCCTATCTGATAATTTATTTATTACAAACGAATTATGGCAAAAAAGCCGAAGAAATAGCTGAAATGTTGGGAATAAGCAAAACCAAAGTCTTTACAACAGTCGCATCCTATAACAAAACGGAATCAGCTTGGATCCCAAATAAAGCTATGGGCGGTCGTCGTGAAGCACGCTGTATAATGAGTCTTGAAAAAGAGAAAGAATTTTTAAAGAGCGTTGAAAAAGAGGCTCTTAACGGACAGATAGTCACCTATCATCA
>JAISRU010000180.1 GCA_031273515.1 Bacteroidales bacterium
ATTATCCATTATCAATTAAACAGATGATAAAACCGGAAGTAATAGAAGACATTATTAATACTGCCCGTATAGAAGAGGTAGTGGGCGACTTCGTTCGATTGACAAAACGTGGCGTAAATCATATTGGATTATGTCCGTTTCACAACGAAAAGACGCCTTCTTTTACGGTCAATGCCGTCAAGGGGATCTTTAAATGTTTCGGATGCGGCGTCGGCGGAGATGCTATTAGCTTCGTCATGAAACATGAAAATTATTCCTACGTCGAAGCTCTGAGATACCTCGCCCGAAAATACAACATCGAAATCAAAGAAGAACAGCAAACGCCCGATCAACTCAAAGAACTCAGCGAACGGGAAGCGCTCTATGCCGTGTGCGCCTTCGCAAAAGACTACTTCGTCAAGACATTGACACAATCGGAAGAAGGAAAAAGCATCGGACTCTCTTACTTCAAAGAACGAGGATTTTCGCTCAGAACGATAGAGAAGTTTCAACTCGGATATGCTTCCGAAGAAAAAGACGCTTTTACGCAACATGCGCTCAAAAACGGTTATTCAATCGGAAATCTTGAGAAATCAGGACTGTCGATTGTCAAGGAAAACAATTATTCCTCAGACCGCTTCAGAGGAAGAGTTATCTTTCCCATTCACAATTTTTCGGGCAAGGTTATCGGATTCGGAGGAAGAATTTTATCGGCGCTCAAAACGGCAAATGCGGCAAAATACATCAATTCTCCCGAAACGGGAATCTATCATAAAAGCGACGTCCTCTACGGACTTTTTTTCGCTAAGATGGCTATCAAACGGGAAGACCGCTGTCTGTTGGTCGAAGGATATACCGACGTCATTTCGTTGTATCAGACGGGTATAGAAAATGTGGTGGCGTCGTCGGGGACTTCGCTCACCGTCGGACAAATTAAGCTAATCCGCAAACTCACCGATAATATCACCATTGTCTACGACGGCGACAGCGCAGGGATCAAAGCCGCTTTGCGAGGAATTTCCCTCGTGCTGCAGGAAGGAATGAACGTCCGAATTGTGCTGCTCCCCAATGGCGAAGACCCTGACTCCTTTGCTCGTAATAATCTCAAAGAAGACTGTCTGACCTACATCGAAGAACACGAAGAAAGTTTTATCCGATTTAAAGCAAATCTTCTGAGGAAAGAAATCGGGAACGATCCTATCAAAAAGGCGCAGTTGCTTAACGAAATAGCAGCAGACATCTCTCTGATTAAAGACCTGATGATGCGTTCGATGTTTATTCAGGAATGCAGCGTTTTGTTGGACGTGTCGGAAGAAACGCTGACGCAAGTAGTGAACAAAACACGCGTGAAACATTTCTATGACGAACGCGCAAAAGAAAAAGGACTACCAATCGATCAGGAAGAAAAACAAACCTTTGTCGAAACGCTAAGTCCTGATGAAAAGACAATGTTGCCTCTTCCGACTCAGGATCGGGAAATAGATACCATCGAACAACATATTCTCCGTTTACTGATCAACAGAGGAGAAGATATTCTTTACATGCGTTCGGACAATTACGAACAAACAAAGGAAATCCGCGAAATGCGTCTGGATCAGTTTGTTTTTGACGACCTCTGTAATGACGAAATTGTTTTTGAAAACGAACTCTACCAAAAACTCTTTCTCGCTTATGCCGATACGGTAGAACAGCATCCCGAAAATGCAATAGCAGTTCTGCGTCGGCACGAAGACGAAAGTATTCGCAATCTGTGCATCGACTTAATCGATATTCCCATACAGGAAAGTCCTTTGTGGGAAAGCGAACGGATCAAAAATTATATTCGTTCTATCCATAACGACAAAAGTAAACTGATGGAAGACGCTATACGCAGTCTGCAAATGCTGAAGCTGAATAAAATAAGGAGGCTGAGAAACCAAAAATTGGAAGAACTCAAGCAGGAACTGTCGGAAGAAGACGAACTGATTCTCCTGCACGAATTGCGGGAACTGAATGCATGGATAAAAGAAATGGAAAGCGTTTTGGGAACAACATACAGAGAGAAATAATGGAAATGTATGCAGATGTGATATTGCCTTTGCCGTTGCCCGGTTTTTTCACCTATCGTATTCCGGAGATATTGGTCGATGAAGCCGCTGTGGGGAAACGGGCGCTTGTTCCATTTGGGAAAAGCAGATTTTATGCCGCTGTTATTCGTCGCATTCACGAGCAGAAACCGCAGCATTACGCAGCCAAAGAGATACTGTCCGTTTTGGATGAATTACCGGTTGTCAATCAGATACAGCTCAGTTTCTGGGAATGGATAGCCGATTATTATTTGTCCACCTGCGGGGAAGTGATGGCGGTGGCATTGCCCTCTGCTTTCAAACTGGCAAGCGAAACCAAAGTGGAACTCCATCCCGATTTCTCCGGAGATATATCTTCTTTGTCGGCAAAGGAGGTCTGCATTGTTGAAGCGCTGGATCAGAAGAAGACGCTCAGCATTGGACAGGTAGAAAAAATCCTGCAAAAGAATTATGTCGTTTCGCAGATAAAGAACCTGATCGAAAAAGGCGTTGTCTCCATTTGCGAAGAGGTGACAGAACGATACACTCCCAGAAAAGAAAATTTTCTGTTGTTAGCTCCTGCGTATGCTTCTGACCTCCATGCTTTGTCCGACGTGTTGGAGGCGTTGGAAGTAAGCAGTCGGACGCAGTCGCAGGCGGATGTTTTATTGCTGCTGATTGCTGATTTGAATAAGAAAAAGACGGATTGTCTTCGCAAGTCGGAATTTCTCAAACACGAACAGGTTACCGAAGGTAAACTTTCGACATTGGTAAAAAAGGGAATTGTCGTTGTTCAGTCGATGGAGATAAGTCGTTTGCAGGAATTTGAACGAAAACAAACTCCGGAATCTATTCGTTTGAGTTCCTGTCAGCAACAGGCGTTGAATGAAATCAAAGAAAAGTTTCTGACCCACGACAAGGTCTTGCTTCACGGGGTTACGGGGAGCGGAAAGACCGAAATATACATCAAACTGATACAGGAAACCATTCAGGCAGGCAAGCAGGTGCTGTATCTTCTTCCCGAGATTGCCTTGACCATGCAAATCATCAATCGATTAAGGGCATATTTTGGCAATGAGGTCGGGGTTTATCATTCTCATTTCAACGACATGGAACGCATCGAGATATGGAATATCACCTTAAAGAAGGGCGAACGCGATTATAAGATTATCTTGGGAGCTCGTTCGGCTATTTTTCTGCCTTTTGTCAATCTGGGGTTGATCATTATTGACGAAGAACACGATTATTCTTACAAGCAGTTTGATCCGGGACCGCGCTATAATGCTCGAGATGCGGCTATTGTCCTTGCCGGACTGCACGGCGCAAAGGTGTGTCTTGGGACGGCAACGCCTTCTTTGGAGAGCTATTTCAATGCGAGGAAGAACAAATATGCTTTGGTTTCGCTCTTCCAGAGATACGGCGATTTGCAGTTGCCACAGATTCGTTTGATTGATGTTCGCAAAGAAAGACGCGATAAGCGGATGCATTCTCACTACACGCAGACGCTGCTTACGGCTATTGAGCAGGCGCTGTTGCGGAAGGAGCAGGTTATTTTGTTTCAGAACAGGCGAGGATTTTCCGTGCATTTGGAGTGCAAACTCTGCGGATACATTCCTCATTGCAAGAACTGCGATGTTACGTTGACTTATCACAAGCATCCGGGCAAGATGCGATGTCATTATTGTTCCTACACTGATACAATTCCTGCGGGATGTCCTCAGTGCGGTCATCCTTTGCTGGACATGCACGGATTTGGGACGGAGAAAGTCGAGGAAGAGATACGTGTTTTTTTCCCCGACGCCAGAATTGCCCGTCTTGATCATGACAGCACTCAAGCGAAACAGGCTTACAGTCGTATTTTGGACGATTTTGAAAATCAGAAGACAGACATTTTAATTGGCACTCAGATGGTCACCAAGGGACTTGATTTCGACAATGTGAGTGTAGTCGGGATACTCAATGCGGACAATATGCTTCATTATCCTGATTTTCGTTCGCTTGAGCGCAGTTTTCAGTTGATGATGCAGGTAAGCGGACGAGCCGGCAGAAAAAACAAACAGGGATTAGTCCTTATTCAGACAAATCATCCCGGACACGAAGTCTTTGAATATCTGAGGAACAACGATTATTATACCTTATTCAATCGACTGTTGAAGGAACGGATGATGTTTCGATATCCTCCTTTATTTCGATTGGTGAAGGTAACGCTCAAGCACAGGAAGTCGTCGATATTGGAGACTGGTTCTTCGGAGTTGGCAGAGTCCTTGCGACTTCGTTTAGGGTCAGCGGTCTTGGGACCTGAATATCCGCTTATTTCCCGGATAAACAATTATTATCGCAAAGACATACTGATCAAATTGTCTGTCGACAAGCAACTGCGGGACAACAAATCATTTATCGTCGAACAGATACGAAATCTTTCTCGCAATCCTGTCTGCAAGAGCATCTTTGTCCACGTAGACGTCGATCCCTACGGGTAATTGAAAATTGAAAATGGCGCGAAGCGACGAGGAAAATGGAGAAAGCAGGTTTTCTGGATTGGCTTCGCCTTTCTCCTTGCGGTTCGGCAGAGGCAAACTTGTTTGCCTCTGCGCTCACTCGCTGCGTCGCTTGCCACACTCCGGTCATTTCGACAAGCTCAATGACCGGAGCTTACAATGACGTAAAAATAATCGTCGCTTGCGCCATTCTCAATGCTCAATCATTAATTTATCAGACAGGTTTACAGACAGATAAAGAAATAATTTAGCGAAAAGAGCAAAAAAGATTATGAAAACGGAGCAAATGTAAAAAAAATTTGCTTACTTTGCAAACTCGTAGAGTTCAATTTGGAAGAGCTATAAATATATAATATACAGTGTTTTGATTATGCAGAAACAAGTTACAGGAAAGATTTCGCAGATTATTGGCGCCGTTGTGGACGTTACTTTCGATTCACAGGACTGTCTGCCGAAAATATA
>JAISRU010000031.1 GCA_031273515.1 Bacteroidales bacterium
GCAATCTTTTCGCTGTAACTACAAAGGAAACTTCCTCCTCTGTAATTAAGCAACCAACTCATATCCTGATCCTGACTCAATATCCAATAGGCTATTCCGTATGCTTTCAAATGGTTACTCTGCGTTTTATCCATTGGAATAAGCAACTGTGTCGCCTTTGCCTGTGATAACAACGCCAAAAAACACACACCGAAAACAAAAAGAAACTTTTCTACTTTTGCAAAGAGCATTCCCGTTTATCCGTTTTATTTTGCAGGCGTCGTTTGCATTTCGTTTTGTGGTTTTTCAGGAACACTTACTTCTTTTGCCTTTACAGTACCAATTATTCTAAGTTCTACTTTAGGATTTTCTTCGGCATTGGAAATCACCGTAACTGTTTTGTTGATCCCTCCTGCTCTGGCTGTATTGTATTTCACCTTAATCGATGAGGATTTGCCGGGCATAATAGGATCTTTGGGCCAACTCGGAACAGTACATCCGCACGAAGAATAAGCATTGGACAATACCAAAGGTTCTTTTCCTGTGTTCTTGAAAACAAACTCACATTCTCCCGGATCTCCTTCAGGAATTGTTCCGTAATCATGCACTAACTTCTCAAATAAAATTTCAGGAGCTTTTTCTTTTTTTGTTTTCGTTTCTGTTGTTGCGGGCGTTTCCTGTGCCATCCCCTGCAATCCGCTTGCCATGAAAAAACATACAAGCATACATAACCAAATTATTACATTAATTTTCTTCATTTCTACTCTTCTATTATAATATTTATATTTATTCTATTTCTCTGCAACAAAGCCTTCTATCTGAACAGCTTCCGAACTGTTTTGCGCATTGGTGTAAACTGTTATCGTCTTATTAAAAGGTCCTGTCTCCGTAGGATTATAAGTGATTTTTAATTCTCCCGATTTCCCCGGCAAAAAAGGATCTTTGGGCCAGTCTACCGTTGTACATCCGCAATTGGTATAAACATCCGTCAAGACAAGCGTCTTCTTTCCCGTATTGGTAAACGAAAGTTTAATCGTTTTGGAAGAGCCTATTGTGATTGCTCCAAAATCGACCAACTTCTTCTCCAACGAAAAGAAAGCTTTGTTCTCGTCCTTTACCAGACTTCCCTGTTGCGGACTCTGTGCAAACAACATTCCGCCAAACAACATCCCAACTGTTATCATCAAACCAAATCCTTTTTTCATATATTCTTTTTTTATCCGAAAAAGGATACTACAAAAATAAAGCCAAACTAATTTCATTTTCGCTTTTAGAGTTCATCAGGGTTTACTTTTTTGAACGCATATCCAAACGAAGGGACATAAGGCAACCCTAAAATGTTAGCTAAGAAATCGATATACGCATCTGTGAAAACAAATGACTTTTCGTCAAAATAAATTTTCTGCAGCGGCTGATTACCTATACTTCCCATATCTACCGACGTCGTATTATATTCTTCCAATTGTTCGACCGGAAATATTTTATTCATCACAGGCATCTTGCCGTAATCCTGTCTGATTAATAAATCAAGCACTCTGTCTGCCAATGCGGACGTTAACTGACGATCGTATTCGCAACAAAAACCCGAACGCGGATAATATCCCGATACCTGCGAACGGGCAGGAATATTTAAACGATTGCTGATTTCAGAAGCAATAATACCGCTGACCCCGCCAAAGCGTTTGTGTCCGTATTCATCTGTTTCGGAACTTGCATAAACCATACTTAACTGTCCTGAAGCGTCGTCCCACCAGCGCACGCCTTCGGAAACGGCAATAATAAGGTTCTTCTTTTCATGATAACGTTGCTTTACTGTTTCAAAGAAATGCTCTTTACGTTCTTTTGTCATCTCGTATTCAGGGATAAGGGCAAGTTCAGCGCCTCCGAAAACAGCGCTTCCCGTCAGCCAGCCTGCATCTCTGCCCATCACCTCCAAAACCATCACTCGACGATGCGATTCATTGGTGGAACGTAAATGACGAGTCATTTCACTGACCCTGAATGCCGCCGAAGGAAAACCCGGACACAACACCGCTTCAATATCCTTTCCTTTATAGGTATGGAGGGTCTTTGTCTTCAAATCGTTATCTATCGTCTTGGGAAAACCTATCACGGGAACGCCTTCCTGTTCGTAGAGCCGTTTCGCCGATCCGTTCGTATCATCTCCTCCGATAGTTATCAGGACGTCTATCTTGTATCGCTTCAGATTGGCGATAATCTGAGGTATGCGATTTTCCGGATTACCCGTAGTCGGAAAAGGATTGGTGCGACTTGAAAATAAAGCCGTTCCTCCATACACTCCATTGTACGGCTGATTCGACAAATCGACAATATCTCCTTCTCCCAATAATCCTTTCCATCCCTGACGAATACCATAAACTTTAAATCCTAAAATCAAAGCCCTGTTCCGAATCTTCTCAATACTTGAATTAATGGCAGGCGTATCGCCTCCTCCTGATAAAATACCTATCGTTTTTCCCTTGTAAATTTTATCTCTAAGTTGCATATCTGTTCTGTAATTCCAATGTGCAAAGATAACACTTTAAATTGAAAATTGAGAATTGAAAATTGAAAATTAGGATTGCGCAAGAGTATTCTGGATTGGCTACGCCTTCCTCCTTGCGGTTCGGCATAGGCAAACAAGTTTGCCTATGCGCTCACTCGCTGCGTCGGGCGCCACACTCCGCTTTGCTATGTTTACAATAACGGCTGTCTTTATATAATCATCCTCTTGTGTGTCTAAATTTATTTTGTCATGAGTGTTTCATCTTGCAAAGACAATACTTTTTTGACTTTTAGCCTATTGATATACAAATATTTCTACTTTATAGACAGACACTAATTATACATGAAAATCCGTAATGAAGCGTCCATAGCAAATGCCAATCCAATGCGACTGACAAATTGTCGTTTTTTTGTTTGTGGCACAGGTTTTGAAAAGCACTAAGAGAAATCTAAAAAGAAAAAATAATTATGCAAACAGGTAATATCAGTATGCAGTCGGAAAATATGTTTCCGATCATTAAAAAGTTTTTATATTCCGATAACGAAATATTTCTTCGTGAATTGGTTTCTAATGCGGTGGATGCCACTAAAAAACTGCAAGCCCTCACCTCTATGGGAAAAGCGGCATGTACGCTGGGCGACATCACAATAGAAATAAAAATAGACGAAAAAAACAAACGACTGATTATTTCGGACAAAGGGATTGGCATGACTGCCGAAGAAGTGGAAAAGTATATTAATAATGTAGCTTTCTCAGGCGCAAACGAATTTCTTGAAAAATATAAAGGCATAGAAGCCAATTCATTGATAGGTCATTTCGGACTTGGTTTTTATTCTGCCTTTATGGTTGCCGATAAAGTTGAAATCATCACCCGATCGTATTTGCCGGACGCCGTTCCCGTAAAATGGACATGTAACGGAAATACCGAATATACAATCGAAGAAACAACAAAAGAAGACAGAGGTACGGATATTATACTCTATCTGGCAGAAGACGCCATGGAGTTTCTGCAGGAAATCCGACTGCTGAACATTCTTGTGAAATATTGTAAATTTTTGCCTGTCCCTGTTCGGTTCGGCAATGAGAAGAAATGGGAAAAGGCAGAAGGCAAAGATAAAGATGTGGAAATAGAAGTCCCCAGAATTATCAATGATACCAATCCGATATGGAAAGTTGCCCCCTCTGAACTGACAAAAGAAAACTATGAAAAGTTCTATCGGGAACTTTATCCGTATTCATTTGAACAACCCTTATTCAATATCCATATCAACATAGATTATCCTTTTGATCTGACGGGAATATTGTATTTCCCGAAAATCAAACAGCAGGTTGATTTTCAAAAGAACAAAATACAACTCTACTGTAATCAAGTGTATATCACCGATCAGTTAGAAGGAATTGTTCCCGAATTTTTGATGCTCTTACAGGGCGTAATTGATTCTCCCGATATTCCCCTCAATGTAAGCAGAAGTTATTTGCAAAGCGACAGCAATGTAAAGAAAATATCGGCGCATATCACAAAAAAAGTGGCGGACAAATTGGAGGAAATGTTTTCCAAAGACAGAGAAGATTTTCAGTCCAAATGGGATGATATACGCATGTTTATGGTATACGGCGTACTGACCGACGAAAAGTTTTATGAACGGGCAAAGAAATTTCTACTCTTTAAAAATACAGACGGAACGTATTTTACTATCGAAGAGTATCAAAAACATATCGAAGTCTTACAAAAAGACAAAAACGACGAATTGGTGATTCTATATGCAACAAATTCCAAAGAGCATTATACGCAAATCGAGTCGGCAAAAGCCAAAGGTTACGACGTCCTTCTAATGGACGGCGCTTTGGATATGCACTATATCAATCTGTTGGAACAAACGCTCGAAAAGATAAAATTTGTGCGGGTCGATTCGGAGGTAACCGATAAACTGATCGAAAAAGGCGATAACTTCGTTACCAAACTGACCGAAGAAGAACAAAAAGAACTGAAAACCGTCTTTGAAAACGCAACAGATAAAAACAAATTCAGCGTTCTGCTTGAGAATTTAAGCGATACCGATGCGCCGGTAAGCATCACTCATCCTGAATTTATTCGTCGTTGGGCAGATATGCAAAAAGTAACAGGCAATGCTTCCGGATTTGGAATGGATATTCAGAAAAACAATTTGGTGATAAATACAAATCATCCTGTTATGGAGAAAATCCTGAAGGAAACAGACGAAGAAAAGAAATCTGTTTTGGTTTCTCAACTGATAGATTTGTCTTTATTATCGCAACAAATGCTTACAGGAGAATCTCTTGCCGCTTTTGTAAAACGCAGTCTGGAACTGCTCAATTAATATTGTTGACGCTTCTCTGACAAACGGGACAAGGGAAAATAAATATTCGGACAGTCTGACAGAATGGCAGTCCGAAAACAAGTATAGTCCATCATTACAGGGAGAAGTATTTGTAAACCGAATTACGGATTGATAGACAAATCTTCTTCCTGATTTTGGCGAGGTTCATAGGTTAATCCAAAATATGGAAAGGCTTTTTGCAAACATTCTTCGGCAGAAACATAGGGAATAAAAAGCGGCTGTATCCCTTTTTTCACAACCAAATATCCTCTGCTATGTTTATTTAAATATGTGGAAATATCAATAATGTCTATTTCTTCCCCATGATAATCGAACAGGGAGAGTTTGTCGAAATGCGTAGTAGCGGCAGCAAATAATATTCCTTCCTGTTCTGCTTTTTCCTGTATGGAAACGCAATTCCAAAGCCATTCTTCGTCCAGAACATTTCCAATAGCTGCCGTATCGGCAAAGAGAATAATAGCACGATAGTCAACATGGAAAGAAGGAGGAATTTCATACGTTATTTTGCCGTTATTTTCAATATAATAGACGTCTTCTTTTTGGACATAAATACTTTCTTTGTTCGGCGCCGTATCCGTGAGCGAATACAGTTTTTCGTACGTCTTTGTAACGATAATTTTATAATCTTCCTTGATAAGCGCCTCCCATTGTTCGCTTTCCATATAATTTACTTTTTCGATAGCAGTCGTATAAGCAATCGGAATTGCCTGAATAACAACAGGCGTTTCGGACGTTGTTATCGTTGCCAGCATTTTATATACAGGACTTCCCATATTGGCAATTATCCAGATATCAAAGTCGGGCGACATTGCCGTTAACTTGTATTCCACACCCCAGTTATCGGGAAGAATCGTCTGAATGTTGGGATTGACGCCTTCGTAATTCTTCAGGTTCTGTAAAAGTTGCATTACAATATCATCCGACAAGGCACGTATGCTGTCATTTGTTGAAAATCCCAAAGTAACTTTATGAGGCAGCGTTTCTTCCGTTAGAAAAAATTGCTCATTTTGAATTGTTTCCTGCTTATTCCCGCAGGAAACAAACAATAACACTGTCAGCGTATAAAAAAAACCTTTTGTCTTATTTTTACAGATTGTCATGTTTAAAATATAACTCATAATCCATTCTCAAATACTTTTCTGTTTGTCAAATACATCCGGAATATACTGTTGAACCCATACGAAGAAACAGCTACAATTGCTTATTCTTTCCGTTCTTCTTCCGACAGCTTGACTTTTGTCCCCTTTTTTGAAGTTTCAAAAGAAGCGACAAATGCAGACAGTGATTTATAATAGCAGATAATCATCGTGAATAAACCGATCGTAATACAACTGTCGGCAATATTAAAAACCGCAGGGAAGAAGTTGAAACTGCTGTTTCCCAACATTGGAAGCCAATCGGGAAACTGAATTGTAAATAAATCGAATTGGATCATATCAACCACTTTCCCCTGTAAAAAAGGAGCGTAAGTATTGCCGTCAGGAAAAAGTGTTGCAATGCCGGCATGATATTCACTCGCACTGAATATCTTTCCATAAAAGATGCAATCGAAAATATTTCCTACTGCTCCTGTAAAAACCAAAGCCATTGTAATCAATAATCCCCACGAAACATGTTTCCGTATCATTTTATAGATGATCCATCCGATAAAAACAGAAGCAACAATGCGGAAGATACTCAGTATTAATTTTCCCCAATGACCGCCGAAGAAAACCATTCCAAATGCCATTCCGTCATTTTCGATAAAATGCAATTTAAACCACGTTCCAATCAGGTTGATCTCTTCCCCCAGATACATATTGGTTTTCACCCAGAATTTCAAGAGCTGGTCTAATATCAGAATTAAGACGACAAAAGAAACAATGATTATAGATTTTTTTTTCACTGGGTCAGTCTTTGATATATTTTCTCTTCTTTTCATTTATTTTAGCGTCGTACGACAAGGTTGCATGAGGCACGCTTCTCAGACGTTCTTTAGGGATCAGTTCACCTGTTTCGCGACATACTCCGTATGTTTTGTTTTCAATACGAACCAATGCCGCTTCCAGATTTTTGATGTATTTTTCCAAACGAACTGCGAGTCTTCCGTTTTCTTCTTTGAACAAAGTCTGCTGACCTTCTTCCAAGAGTTTAAAAGAAGGAGACGTATCTGCAATATCATTTCCATTGTTCCCGCTCACCGCATCCACAAACAGTTTCATGTCCTGACGCGCTTTTTCCATCTTTTGTAAAATCAGTTCTTTAAATTCCTGTAATTCTTCATCAGAATATCTTTTGTATTCTTTCTCTTCCACTATAAGTTTCTTTGTAGGCATTATTAATTTTGTTACTTGTTAAACAATTTTTTCGTCTGTGTTTTTATTTTCTCTAAATTATACCAAACAATAACACGAAGCATTCTCATGCTGTTTTTCATGTAATTATTTGTTTTTCAACAGATAAATTCCTCAAACTGCATTGAACGTTCCGTCGTCAATGTGAGAATAACGCAAAAAGAAATACGATATTATTGCCTGACCCTTTTTAAGGCAACAAAACTTTATATAATGGAGAATTGAAAATTGATTGTGCCATTCGGGCGCTTTTGTCTTGAACTGTGATTTATCTGATTACCCTGATAGACTATGATTATTAGTAGACAGGAGAACAATTTTGCGGTATTCTGCGGGAGATTATTTTTTATTTTCTCGCTGAACTCGCAAAAAAGAATTGTTCACTTCTCTACTTGTTTTCTCGTTCACTAAAATAATCACAGTTGAAGACAATTTGTATTGGTTTTTATGCTATTTTTGCAAGACTTTAAAAGGATAATACAAACTGCAAGAGTTTATAATATGATACAGTATTTAAACAGTTCAAAATCAGGGACAGATTGTTCTGTGGTGGTTTCCGTTTTTAATGAAGAGGAAGGCATCCGACAATTCATTCAGAGCCTTTCGGACGTGATTTCGACACTGAAACTGAATTATGAGATTATTTTTGTTGACGACGGAAAAGGCAATTCGGTGATTTGCATGGACAGTGATTTGCAACATCCTCCGAAAATGATACATGCCATGTATATCGACAATCTGTTTGACGAACCTAAAGCCCAACCTGTTTATGAACCTTATATTTTTATAAATACACTTAATAATCCGAATTATGAAATGGTACACAAAAGAACAAAATAAAACGTGGATAGCTTTAACCTCTATTTTGATCTTAGGGTTAATTTATCTGATGCTGTTATTTGGAAATGCTTTTTTCCATCCCAATGACTATTTAACAGTACAAACAGGC
>JAISRU010000041.1 GCA_031273515.1 Bacteroidales bacterium
CCTAAATCGAACACGGAAACCGTACTGTCGTAATTCGGATTATCCAATCCTCCCGAATTGCTGACGTATAATTTGTTGTTTACTGCACAGATTCCGTCGGGATTTCTGCCTGCTTTGACGGTCGCTTCGATATGCAAAGAAGTAGTGTCTATTTTCACAACCGATCCGTCGAAACAACAGACATACACTTTCCCGTCGTAACAGGCAAGCTCGCGAGGCTGACGTGCGCTCCCATTGTCCGTTAAAGGGATCTGCCTGAGAGATATGCCCGTTGCCGCATCCAGAATGTCGAGCCGACTTGACATATTCAGCGCTACATATACTTTCGAACCGTAACGTTGCATGTCGTTGGCAATATCTCCAAGTTGTCTGTTGTTGTTGGCGTGCGCATAAATATCGTTCCTTTTTTGTCCCGTGAACGTGTTATAAGCCGTTATACTGCTGTTGTTCATGTGCCACAGTCCTTCGTTGAGTACCCAGACGTTATAAACAGTTTCCTCCGTATCCTCTTCTTCGGGAGGCTTGCGACAGGAAAAAAACAGTCCGCATACAATGAGCGCCAACGCTATGTGATAAATCTTTGTCCGTATCATGATAATCTATTGTTTGATAATCCGAACGGTCTTTTTAGACCGATTGCTTTGCAGATGCAACATATAAATCCCCGCAGGATAGCTACTCATATCAAGTCGATACAGATTGTCGGTTGTTTGATCTTCCTGCAGTTTTTGTCCTGCGATGCTGTACAAAGACATTCGACAGACTTCCGCCCGTATCAAAATAAAATCCCTGCACGGATTGGGATATGCAGAAACAATCCATTCGGGAAAATCGGCAATACCAACATTGGTCTGATTATTCATTACAGCGACGCCTGTTAAATCGAAGCCACCCGAAGCAAAATTGGTCGGATAAGGATCGTTGACCGCATTGCCGTTCACATCATAAGTGGCATATTCGGACTTTATCGACCCGACTACATCAATCACTTTGACATAGCGGATATTATTGATATCCAAACCTTCGTCGGCGGGCAGCAGTTCTTCCAGATCGAAGGGTGTTCCCCAGCCGACCCTGTATTTCCCTGCCAGATTATTAATCAGAGTAGCATCGGTTGAGGCATAAGGACCTGTCTGTTTATCGATCGGGGTGTTGGACGTCGCAGGAAAACGATAATAATGAATGCTGTCAGAACTTACCTCGACAAAGGCGAGTTCCAGATAATCGTCGCTGAACGAATTTTCAAAGACGGCAAAGTCGTAACCTTCTCCGTTGACTATCGGGGTATGAAAAGTAAGAATGGCAATACCGCTGTCGCCCAGACTTACGGCTTTGGTGGTAGCAAGATCTTCCTGTACCTTTCCGATTGCGTCGTTGTCTGTTCCGTAGCTTGCGTAGCCGTTTGCAGGAAGCGCAATGTTCTGATAACCGCGTGTTACAGTGCATCCCGTTGCCCATTCGAGAATACGCAGATCGTCGCAATGAATGGCTTTGCATCCTGTTGTCCAGACAATTCCGTCGAACTGAGCAAACAAACTGAGGGGTAAAACCGTTAATAGAGAAACTATGTTGTTTTTTAATTTCATCTTTATTTTATTTTTAAAGGACAGGTTCAAAAAGACAAAGAGTAATCCCAACATCTTTTGAAGCCTGTCCTTTACTATTTGTTAATACATCAAAGGAAAACGCATCCTATTTCTTTACAATTATCGCCTTACACCTAAACCCGACAGGTGTAGATACGGTAGGGGCTGTTTCTATTTTAGTTACATCTCCTCCGACAACAATCATATTTTTATCGTTTGTATATTCCGGCACATTATCCGTTATCCCCGTACATTTAGTCTTTTTGACAGTGATAGCAGACAAGAATTGGTATTGGGAAATGATTGCGTTGGAAAGACCTTTTTCAAAATCTTCCTTGCTGGGAAGAGAATATGTTACCATAGAGGATTTCTTTTGTATTTTCCACAATTCATTCACTTTTTCTGTTCTCCATTGACAATAATTCAATATTTGTTCATACGAAACGCATGTCATTGGCAAGCAATTCATCTGTGATTGAATAGAATCGCGAAAAGGAAGACTTGTATAAAATGGAAAGCCATACACTTGTCTGAATAAAGCCATATCCGGCAATGCCTGTTTTGCCTCAAGAGATGTATCTCCATATTGATACTTCATATCCCAATAATAATTCCGCCAATCAGTAATGCTGATTTCTGTTTTGTCCAGAAATTCTGTTTTTGTTTTATCCAATGCGATACCATAAGGCGGTTTCTGGGCAAATACACCTGTTGTATTTACTACACTAAAGAGTAATATTCCAAGAGAGAGAACTTTCATCTTCACTTATATTTATAGTTATTGTCTTCCATGTTTTCGCTGCTATAATGTCAAAATTTTGATCGCTTAAATTATGCAAAGACTTAACAGTGTCAGCGCTGTCTCCTCCTTTATAAACACCCCAAACTTTCAACATTGCACTTACCAATTCATATTGCTCTGATAATTTAATATCAAAACAATCCAATCCAAAAACCCAGAATGCTGTATTTTCAGACATTTCTTCGGGAACAGAATGTTCTTTATCCTCTTCCATATATGGACAAAACATCTTAAAAGACTGAAGGTGTCCATCACCAACTATTGCAGATATTTCAGGAGGGGCTATCTTAATAATAGGAGGAGTATAACAATCCACCGCTCTTGCTTGTCTTCTTGCTTCTCTTTTTGAATTGGTATTTCCTTCTGCAATTTTTTCTTCATCACAGAAAACATCCCAATGCCACCAACCGGTCGCTCTTGACCGGTAAATATTAACGTTCTTATTTACCATAACTTATGTATAATTTTAATTTGAAAAAAAATGATTTATATATGAGTGCAAAGATATAATTTTTTTCTTTATCTTTTTAAGTTCATTCGTATTTATTTTAAAAGGACAGGTTCAAAAAGACCAAGAGTAATCGACGTCTTATTGAACCTTGTCCTTATTGTTGTTTAATATACCATTAATTTTCGTGTCTGAACCGTAGCGCCGTTCTGTAGACGAACAAAATAAATGCCCTTAGAAAGATTATTCAGTTCGATTTTCTTATACATGCCTTCCTGCACATAAAAGGTTTCCGTCTGAACTTGCTTTCCATGTATGTCGATTATCGACAGGGTAACATTTCCTTCTATTGCCCAAATCTCCAAAGCGGTGTGATCCTTTGCCGGATTGGGATATAAAACGGAACTCGTATAAGTCGCTCCATAGCATGAGATGCTTAAGGTCGGAGGAACAGTTACGGGTGTGATGGTTGTCGTCCAGACATAATTCCAGAAGTCGTCGGTAAGACCGCAGGCTTCGTCGCCAAATTCGACAACGTCGTTGGGGACAACCTGCTGTGCATCTATCCCGAATTGTGCCGCATCCTCATTGACGCTGTACATCCAATAATTGCCTGTCAAAGCTAAATTATACGCCGTATCGTTGTAGGTGATTTCCGAAACAAAACCGCCATTAGCGCTGTAACTGAAACGATAGTCGACATCCTGAATATCGTTCATTATCTGCTCGACCGTAACACTGTTTCCCGAAAAACG
>JAISRU010000080.1 GCA_031273515.1 Bacteroidales bacterium
CGTTTGGGTTTATAGGGAAGGTATAAGTCTTCCAACTCGCACATTGTTTGAGCGGTTTCTATTTTTTGTTTGAGCTCGGGCGTTAATTTGCCCTGTTCATTGATTGATTTCAGGATACTTGCTCTGCGGTCTTCTGTTTCCAACAATTGTTTAAATCGGTCGCGAATGGCAGTAATAAAGACCTCATCCATCGACCCTGTCGCCTCTTTTCGGTAACGGGCAATGAAAGGAATAGTAGAGCCTTCCGCCAATAAATCAATTACATTCTGAACGTGTTGTGCCGATAAATGAAGTTCCTGTGCTATTTTTACTGAAAAATCCATACTTATATTCTAATTGAAAATTGAAAATTGAAAATTGAAAATGGTTAATGACGCACAGCGATGAAGATTGTTTCTCGCAGAAGTTCCACAGCGTTTTTCTCTGTGTTTTCAGTGTAACCCTTTTCATCCGCATGGTCATTTTCAATTTTCAATTTTCAATTTTTAATTTCTCCACTCTGATACGTGCGTCGACAGCAACAACGGTTTTAGACGATCCCAATAAAGGATTCAAATCCATTTCCGCAATCTCGGGAGCCGCCTGAACCAATGCCGAAACTCGTGAGACAGCATCTGCAAACAGATCTTCATTGACAGCTTCCTGTCCTCTGACGCCCTGAATAATTTTGTATCCATGCAGACTTCTGATCATCTCTGCCGCTTCTTCCTTCCCGACAGGAACTAAAGACGCTTTTACATCTTTCAATACTTCGATAAAAATTCCTCCTAATCCGCACAGAACCTGATGTCCGAATTTGTCTTCTCTGCTTGCGCCGATAAAGAGTTCCGTCCCGAAGAGCATCGGATACATCTCGACCGCATAAGTGTCCTGAATCTTCATCAGACGATTGAACTCACGTATCACTGTCGTTTCGTCTTTGACATTTAATACCACTCCTCCGACATCCGATTTATGGACAGGTCCCACCACTTTCATTACCAACGGATAGCCGGTCTTACGGGCAAAAGCGACAGCATCAGTTTCTGTTGTTACTTCTGCTTCGTCTTTGTGAGCAATACCGACGGCGTCCAACAAAATCCGAATGTTTTCCAACGATAAATAGCCGTTGTCGCAAGAGTCAATCACCCTGCGGATAGCTGCAACATCTGTCTGAGGAAGAACAGGATTTTCAGGAACAGGTTCCGGCGTATTCAACACCTTTGCCAATGCATTGCCAAATACGCATTCTTCGGGAAAATTAATTCGTTTTTTCGTATTGATAAAATCGGCAATCTCTTCCTTTACATTCACAATGGACGGCAAAACAGGGAATATGGGTTTCTTTCCACTTTTCATTTTCTCATCCAAGAGCGCATAGACCTCCCAATTGGCAAACAATCCCGGACTGCCGAAAATAACCACCATGGCGTCAATATTCTCGAACTGATCGTTACAAGCGTCAATAATTGCGCCTAACTGTTCTGCCGTGCCCGTTGCCAGAAAATCGATCGGATTGGCAACCGACGAACCGGGAAATAATTTTGTCAACAATTCATCAGCCGCTTTTCCTTCTATATGCGGAACATTTAATCCATTGTTAGACAGTGTATCGGTCAGCATGACGGCAGGACCTCCCGCATGAGTAATAATCGCAATATTTCTGCCTTTCACTTCCGGATGCATAAAGATACTCGTTACCGTTACCAATTCTTCTCTGTTATAACAACGGACGATTCCCGCTTTGCGAAACAGGGCGTCGACAGCCACGTCCGATGTTGCGAGGGCTCCCGTATGAGACGACGCCGCACGACTTCCCGCCGCAGAACAACCCGATTTTATCGCCGCTATCTTGCAGCCTTTGCGAATAAGCGAAGAAGCATGTTTAAGCAGTTTTTGCGGATTGCGTACATTTTCCATATAGAGCATCTTCACGGTAGAACTGCTTTGAGGATCAAAAGTATCGTCCATATATTCCAGCACTTCTTCTATCCCCATTTGCGCCGAATTGCCTACCGCCCACACGCTGTTGAACGACAATCCGTTTACCATGCCGTATTCTTTGATAAACACAGCCGTAGCGCCCGAACCTGTGATGAAATCAGCCCCTTTGGGATTCAATTCGGGAATAGGCGCATCGAAAGCTCCGCAATAGTTTGTGTTGAGAAATCCCGTACAATTCGGTCCTATCAGACTTCCTCCCACGCTGTCAATCTGATCGACAATGGCTTTTTCTAATTTAGCTCCCTCTGCATTTTCTTCGGAGAAACCGGCAGAAAGAATAATATAACCGCCCGTTCCTTTTTGCTGAGCAAGGACTTCTACGGCAGCAGGACAATATTTAGCGGCAATGGCTAAAACGGCACAATCGACCTGCGGTAAATCTTCCACCTTCGCATAACATTTTACGCCCTGAACCTCCGTTTCTTTGGGATTAACGGCATAGATTGTTCCCGAAAAATTGCAGGATAGCAAGTTCTTAAACACTTTTCCACCCGGTTTGTGGACGTCGTTGGATGCTCCTACTACAACGATGCTTTTGGGATTTAACAATTTTGTATTTATCATTATCTGTCTTTTTTATTTATTCAATGGTTTGTTTCAAAGTGAGGTATTGTGGAAATTCGATTCCATTGATGGTAGGTTTTATTTTCAGTGTCAGATTTGATTCTCCTTCTGCATTTTTACCTGTAAGACGACGATACAATTGGAAAACACTTTCCGGCGTCGAACCGTCTAAATACTGCATGGCGTCGAAATTCATTTCCAAAGGTAAAACGTTACTCCCTTTGGCAGGAATAGAAAATCGATTTGTAATATTTCCGTTTACAACTTCTTTTCCATCGAGCAGCAAGATCCATTTTAGTTGTTCGATGGCGGCGGGTTCACTGTTTGGGTTCTTTCCTTCCAGATTGATATTGAAAGATACAGGCGCTGTCTGAGATACAAGTGCAGCCGTAACTTTTGCCAGATCAGTAAGATTGAGGTCTGTCGGCGAACTTAATTTATCGAGCCCGACTCCCGCAAATCGAAAATTATCCAAGTTCTTTCTCTCGAAGGTACAATTAAGCATATTCACCAATTCTTTTACAGGTTCGCATCTGCAAAAAGTGATGGCTGTCAATAATAAGATGACTGTCTTTATTCCTATTTTCCGCAT
>JAISRU010000199.1 GCA_031273515.1 Bacteroidales bacterium
AGGCGGTATCCGACAAATCTTCACGGTCGGACGTCAAATAGAATCTGGCGAAATTGTTAGCGGACGGAGCAAAATTCTCCCTTATCCAGAAACGCCATTCCATATCTTCGTTCAACAAACTCATCGGCAGAGCAAGATATGCTTTCCCCGCCGCAGAAGCGTTTAACTGTAACTCAAAGGACGAATTTACGCGAAAACTGTCCGTATTGCCCAACCAGACAGGATTGTTTGTTAAATCTCCGTCGGTAAAATCGTCCCATAGCTGCGCTTTGCAGACAAACGATATACATAAAAAGACTGCACAAAATAATACGGTTCTCTTTATGTTCTTCATCTGCAAAGCAATGTTTTAGCGAATCTGTTTTGTTCTTTTTCACTATCTGTCCCGACGCCGCGCCTTATGGAAGCGGTATCTGTATTGCGATTTGCTTACTCGTTGAGCATGACAGGCATTACCAGCATCAGAATATCTTCTTTGCTTTCGTCCTCTCTCAGCGGGCAAATCAAACCTGCACTCTTGGGATGAGATAATTTGAATATAACTTCCTGACTCTCCATATTGTTTAACATCTCCTGTAAAAATTTGGAACTGAATCCTATTTCAAAAGGTTCTTCACCTCCGTCTTCATATTCAAAAGTACAGGGAACAGTTGCCGTAGCGCGATAAGAGACGTCAATATCTTCTGCGGTCAGACGCATACTCGACGGTTCTATTTTCAAACGCACCTGATGCGTAGACTGATTGGCATAAGGCGAAATACTGCGCATACGCTGCAAAAACGGCAAACGTTCAACTTTCAGCATATTGTTATTGCCTTTGGGAATAACGGCGTCGTAATTCGGATATTTACCTTCTATCAGTTTGGAAACGATGGAAACAGTATCCAGATTAAAGGCAATTTTAGAGTCATTGAAATCGACGCGTATGTTTCCTTCAAAAGACTGTACAATATTCTTCAACACCAATAAAGGTTTTTTCGGCATAATAAACGAAGCCTCCACTCCAAATTGCAAACCCGAATGCTTATACCACACCAATCTGTGTGCGTCGGTAGCGACAAAAGTAATGTCGTCGGGTTTAACTTCACATAAAACGCCTGCCATAACGGGTCGGATGTCTACCGTACCTGTTGCAAATATGGTTTTGGCAATACCATTACCCCATATTTTTGCATCGATTTCAAACGAAGCGGCATTTTCCATGGTCGGTTTCTGAGGAAATTCATCCGCATCGAATCCCATTAATTTGTAATTTGATTCGTCGGCAGATATTTCAATGGCATACTCGTCCGAAATAGTGAAAATAACAGGAACATCAGGCAAAGATTTCAGCGTTTCAAGCACAATCTTTGCAGGAATGACAACTTTACCCCCTCCTTCGGCGTCCGACAATTCCACTTCTGTGGTCATGGTTGTTTCCAAATCGGTGGCTGTCAGTTGCAATTTGACGCCTTCTATTTCAAAAAGCACATTCTCCGTGATGGGCATAGCGCTGTTGGTAGTGATTATACTGCTTACCGTTTGCAGGTTCTTATAAAGTAATTGACTAGCTACAATAAATTTCATAAAACAGAATTGATTAATTTTTGCAAAGGTACAATATTTTTTCCACATATAAAACAATATCGACCCCAAGAGAAAAAAAAGTTTGGAGATAAGGACACGATATTGTTCTGTTTTTCGCCCGAAGTTGGTCAAAAGGTGAAAAATGACGCAGTTTTTTCGGACGATTAATGCAAAACAGGGGATAAAAGTCGGTCAATTTGCCGCTTCAACGCTTATGGGAGCGTAAAAAAGCCTCCCGCTCTTTCGGACTAAAACCCTTTCTTTGAACTACATCCGTAAATCGAAGTAAAAGAATAATAAAAAAATAATTCATTTTTTCCAAATTGTGTTTTTCGTAAAGAAATAATATGTACCTTTGCATTCGTATCACTTTTCTGATGTTTGTTTTAATGGTTGAACCTGACAGAAGAAAATAGGATGCACTAAGTTAAATGATAACTGTCCGATTGAACGGGAGTTATTGTGTTGTTTAAATAAAAGTTTTATTAAATTTTAGTTAAGTTATGTCTGTAAAATATGTTGTAACAGAAAAAGGAAATCCGCTCAGACCCGAAGAGCCGAAGAAATGGTACGCAACAGCGAAAAGTACCGGTGAAGTTAGTTTACGTGCCTTAGGCAAGGAAATCACGCAAAGATGTACGGTTAATCATGCCGATACGTTGGCAGTGCTCGAAGCCCTTACCCAAGTGCTGACCGACAAATTAGAAGATGGAAAGATTGTTCGTTTTGGCGACTTTGGTTCTTTTCAAGTCGGCATTGGCAGCACAGGCGCTGAAAAAGAAGACAAATTTACGCCTTCTCTGATTAAAACCAAAAAAGTAGCATTTCGTCCGGGAGTAGGTCTGAAAGAGATGATGAACAATTTGAAATTCGAAAAGATGTAATTGTTTGTCATTCGGAATTAGTCCTACAGAAGTTTTGAGCAAAAAGCAGTACGGCTCTTGAGAAAAAGCAGTACGGCTTTTGGTTAAAACCTGTACGGCTTTTGAGTAAAAGCAGTACGGCTTTCAGGTAAAAGCAGTACTGCTTTTTTTACCCTCACCCTGATTGACCGTTGAACAGTAAAATTAATCGATTATTATATCACTATGGAAAAAGTATTTATTGTTAGACAGAGTCCGTCAAATTCGTTCGTTTTCTTGTGGATAGCGTTGTTTTTGTCTGTATTTTTTTCGGTGTATCTGGAAATGTATTGGCTCTTCACACTGTTGACTATCCTGTTTTCGATTGCCGTATTAGCAGATTTGATAAAATATCTGATTAGCTTTTACGTCGGATTTGTCCTTAAAGTTGATTTTGAAAAAAGAGAAGTCATTTTAAATCATTCTCTTTGGTTCTATAAAAAAAGAATAGCTCTTGATGACGTCTTGGAAATCCGAATAGAAAAAGAAAAAGGATATTTGATTACATCTTCGTCAATCGACCTGACAAAACGACAAAAGTTTTTGTCCAAAGGAGATGGTAACTCTTATAAAATCCATCTGACGTCTGTTTCTGTCGATTATCTGAAACTGTTGAAAACTGTGTTTGTTTTCTACTCTGATTTATTAGTGGACAAGTAGACAAGTAAACAAGTGGACAAGAGCGCAAAGCGACGCAAATAACCAGCCGTCATTGCAAACGCAGCGAAGCGACGTAGCAATCCAGAAAATCCGCCTTCACATTTTCCTCACCCCCTGCCCCTCTCCAAAATGGAGAAGGGAGAAAAGGGGAAGGCTAAAATACCGTCGCTTGTCCCTAACGGGACAGGTAAGTGGTGGTTCGTTATCGTTTGTTTCTACCGAGCGATTCATCCCTACGGGATGAGCGCCAATGTAGAGACGCAATGCATTGCGTCTCTACGATAATCATGTCAATCAGTTAATCAACGCACGAAACGAGCGCAGAGGCAAACTTGTTTGCTTCTGCCGAGCAAGAAGGAGAAAGGCAAAGCCAATCAGATAAATCACAGTTCAGACAATGGGAAGCAATGACGGATAGCTTATTTGCGTCCAAAGGCTCATTTTCAATTTTCAATTCTCAATTGTCAATTATTCGGTATGTGCTCCGGTGCGGGCTTGTTGTTCCATTTCTATTTTGCCGAAGCGGAAGGTAACGCCTGCGCCTATATATCGACTGTTCCTTTTTGTCGAACTGTATGCTATGTAATACGGATTGGTAACGTCGCTGCTTTGTTTGTTCCAGTTGAAAATGTCCTGAACATTCAGATACACCGATATTTTACGATCTGCAAAATCCATACGG
>JAISRU010000267.1 GCA_031273515.1 Bacteroidales bacterium
GCTCAGATGTATGGGGTGGCATTTCGTTATACAAAATCGGCAGAAGAGGCGCAAGACCTTTTGCAGGAAGCATTTTTGATAATATTTGACAATATAGAGCAATATACGGGAAAAGGACAGCTTGGGTCGTGGATGAGGCGAATCGTGGTGAATGAGGCTCTGAAATGGTATAAAAAACGAGCCAAACAACCCCAGATGCTCAGTTATGATGATTATGAAAGCACAATCGGTGAAGAATTGGTTATGGATACAGAATATGATGAAGAACATACACGTGAAGTCTTGCTGGGATTTATACGTGAATTGCCGCAAGGATATAAAATGGTATTTAATTTATATGAAATAGAGGGTTATTCCTACAAAGAAATTGCAGAAAAATTGAATTGTACAATGACAACGTGTCGTTCGCAGCTATCGAAAGCGAAGAATATATTGCGTAAAAAGATAAATGATTTTAATGAACAACAGAAAAAAATAAAAACACATGGAGAAAAATAAATATAACGATATAGGAGATTTGTATCGGGACATGTTTTCAGGATATGAACCTGAACCGCCATCCTTTCTGTGGGATAATATCCTGCGAAAAATGACAACACGGAAACCTTCTTTGTGGAAAAAGGCAGGTATTCCCGTTGCAGGAGCTTTCGTTGTGGGTGTGGGGATTTATTTGTTGGTAGCAAATCTGCATACGGAAGAAACTCCTCTGAAAACAGAAAACATACAAACAGTTACATCGCCCGTTGAACCTTCAATCGAAACGGTAACAGATAAAACATCTACCGTTCTTGTCGAAAACGACGTAGCTCCTCTGACAAAAACGCCAACCGTTCAAAACATCCATGCTTTATCTCCGGCAACGGATGCGCTTGCGGATTCTCCTCCGAGTGAGCATCTCTCTGCTGATAATAATAATGTATTGTCCGACAAACAGGAAAATGATCACTCCAAAGAACCGAATCGACATACGGTAAACAACGTTTTTGTTCCCGATACCCTTATTTCATCTCCCAAAAATAATGAAATCAGGGAACAGGAGGAAGTCCATCCTGTGAAAATACTGCCTCTGAAAATCAGTAAGGATACATTAATATGCAGAAATACAGCAGCGAAATTGTATGTCGGCAATGCAAGCAATATTCGGTGGAGTACGGGAGAAACGGGCAACAGTATTACCGTATTTCCATCCTACGACCAGCAATATGCACTCAGCTTTACAACCGGCGACGGAAAAGATACCACCGTTTATATCCATGTGAAAGTTGTGGAATGTACCGAAGTGTTTATACCCAATGTGTTTTCTCCCAATGGCGACGGGTTGAACGACGTCTTTATCGTAACATCCAATATGGAATTAGCTTTTTTTGAAATGACTGTCTATACCGCAAATGGGAATCAGATTCTTTTTACATCCAAAAACAGCAGGTACGGGTGGGACGGAACATATCAACAACAAATACAACCGCATGGACTATATTATTATACTGTCCGATATACCGATAATTTCGGGAAACTGATCGAAAAAAGCGGAGAAGTCTTACTTAAACTGTATTAATGCAAAAGCAAATTATGTCTTACAGAAGCATACAACCTCCATTGCATCCTGTTTCGGCGTTAAATCCTTTGCCTGTGATGTTGCATACGCTTAAAAACAGTATCGCCGTCATGGGATTGAACGACCCCAATATGGCTTTGATACGTTTGGATGTCCAACTGAAAGCAGGAAGTTATTTTCAGCAAAAGCCGGCTGTATCTCAGGCGACGCTCAAACTTATAACCGAAGGCGTTCAGGACGTATCTGCTCAGCAAATTGCCGAAACCTTAGATTATGCAGGCGCTTATTTTGAAGCCGTCCCCGACCGGGATTTTGCTACTTTCAGCATTTATTTTCCCAAGGAAGCTCAGCCGACAATCTTGCCTTTGCTTGAAAAAATGTTTACGCAGGCAGTCTTTCCCGAAGAGAAATTGACTGTGCTGAAAAAGAACATGAAGAAAAATCTTGTCATCAACATGGAGAAAACGGCTTATTTAGCTCACGCTCATTTCATAGCCCATGTGTTTGGAGAACAACATCCTTACGGTTCTTCCCTGACGCCCGAAAATATTGATAATTTGGTACGAAAAGACATTGTTTCTTTTTATCAGCAGCGCTTTCATGCCGGAAATATACGCTTATTTGTCGCAGGAAATATAGACGATTCCTTTCTGCATCTCTTGGACAATACCTTGGGGAATATTCCGTATAAAGAGCCGAATAAACAGGAACATTACGAGCCTCAAAGACAGTCGGGGCAGGACAAAATCATCCACATCGAAAAAGAAAATACGGTTCAGTCAGGGATATGTATTGGGAAGCGTCTTTTTAATTATACACACAGCGATTGGATTGCCGTTTCTGTTTTGAATACTGTTCTGGGCGGTTATTTCGGCTCGCATCTGATGACGAATATACGGGAAGATAAAGGACTTACTTATGGTATTTATTCCAAACTGACCGCTTTCCTGCAAGACGGTTTATTCCTGATTCGTGCAGACGTTAATAAAAATCACCGACAACAGGCTGTCGATGAAATTTTCAAAGAACTTGCCCTGCTGTCGTATAGCCGCATCCCCGAAAAAGAATTACGATTGGTGAAAAATTATTTATCCGGTGCTTTGTTACGACATTTTGACGGCATTTTTTCTCAGACCGATCGTGTCGCTTTAATTGCAAATTACAATCTGCCGTCCGATTATTGGCAACACTATGTTCAAACGATTGAAGCCGTCGATACGGATACCTTATTTGGACTGGCAAACACCTGTCTGCAATCCGACAGCATGACAACGGTAACTGTCGGATAACAAAGACCTGCTCCCAACAGGCGACATCCAAAGAAGACGCAAATGGTGGAGTTGGAGGGAGTCGAACCCTCGTCCAAACACGCTGCAAAGATGCTTTCTACACGCTTATCCTTTGTTTAGTTTTCGATTTTTGTACGGCAAAAGGCTAAGCCAGACAAAAACTTATCCTCTTTAAATTCGTTTTTATACCGAGGATTATAAAAACTATCTCTACCTTTACGATGCTTCGTACCGAACGCCGTAGAGAAAGGCTTTCGGGGAAACAGCCTGCTTCTTAGTCTGACTAAGCCGCGAGAGCAAAATTATTATTTTCGCCATTTATTCTGGCATGAAAGTTGGCTTTTACGGAACCTGCTTACAACGTCCGACGTGCTTACATAATCACATACGAGCTGTCAAAACCAAACAACCCCTTGTCATTATTTCAGATTTGCAAAGATAGTAAAAATAATTGAGAATTTTATTTCATGCCATACGGGGTTAATTTTTTTGAAGCGCTATGAGATTGCAAAAAGTTTTATTCAATGGAAAATATAAGCATACAATCGAATTTTATTTTTGTTGCGTATACGGCAGGAGGGGATCGTTATGCAATAAAGAACGATGAGCAGTGAGGGCAAAGACACCGCAGAGGAAGTAAGGGCAACATCGGTAAAGAAAATGGGCGTAATATTTACCCCTGTAGCAAATTAAAGAAAATGTTTGATACAGCGAAGTTTACCAAAGTGTAAGTAATCACTCAAAAATGGCTGCGCAGATAATTTTTTTTCCTGCGACGACAATATTTTATTTTTTCCGGTTGTGTCGCAGGTGTGACAACCGTATTTTATTTTTTTCGTCACATTTGAAACAAGAGAAGAACTCTATCAAGGATAGAAGGAATATTTCGAGTTTTACAATAGGGAAAAACAACGTCAAAGTATTAATTATCAATTTATTTTCATAGCGTCTCAAAAAAAGAATTAACCCGTAACTTTTCCTTGTTTTTACGTAAGAGGTAAAAAAATCCATATAGAGATTGTTATATGGATTTTTTTGTGTACTTTTGCTTTTATTTGAAATAAAGGAAAGTGTAATTTATAAACACATGAAAAAATTTAAGTTATGGCAAAACAAAAAGGAAATGTGGTAACATACGGATTAAGTGGAAAGATTGGCGATTTATTGGTATTTCGTCAAAGAGATGGCAAGACAATTGTATCAAAAATACCGAAAGCGCCAAAAACAGAATCGGAAAACCAAAAGAAACATCGTAAACGTTTTCAACAGGCAGTGATTTATGCAAAAGCTGCTACTTCAACTCCAGAAGGAAAAGCATTGTATGGAGCGGCAAAAAAATGCAGAACACCTTTTAATACGGCAGTATCCGATTTCTTCAATACTCCAAAAATCGAAAATATTGATTTATACGCATATACAGGTACTGTTGGCGACAAAATACGTATTATGGCGACCGACGATTTTGCAGTGAAATCAGTACATGTGCAAATCAATAACGCCGATGGTTCGCTGGTGGAAGAAGGCGAAGCTGTGCCGGATGTTACGGGACAGCTATGGACGTATACCACAACGCAAAACAACGATAATCTCAATGGAGATAAGATAGTAGTCAGCGCTTGTGATCACCCCGGAAATATTACAAAAGAAGAACAAATATTGTAATTAACAAAAAAACGGCTTAAGTATAGGATCAGTATAGGACGAGTATAGGATCAGTACAGGATCAGTATAGGATAACATATACGAAAAACGGGGGTCGTAAAATTTAATCACTGAGAATTAACAATCAATCCTGTGTCCGACTGAAATAATATGTGATAAAATGAATTCAATCATTATCGGCGACATTCACGGATCGAGATTTTGGAAAAAAACAGTTGAGGATAATCCCAACTGTCGTTATGTCTTTTTGGGCGATTATCTCGACCCATTTGAAAATATGGACAACAACGAATTAACCGATAATTTGAAAGAAATTATTCAGTTGAAAAAAGACAATCCCGACAATGTTGTTTTGTTGTTGGGTAATCATGATATGCACTATATTACTTCGGATATGTGTCCCAGTCTGCGGTTTGATTTAAGCATTTACGAAAAAGCGAATGAATTGTTTATCCATAATTTTCACTTGTTTCATTACGCTTATCAAATCGAAAGTTGTATTTTCACACACGCAGGCATTTCGCACGAGTGGTTCGTTAATGATTTTCAAGGTGATATAACTAACGACATTGCCGAACAACTGAATAATCCGACAGAGGAACAAGCAAAATCACTTTGTCTGATTTCAGAATTTTTCGGCGGGGAAGAAGGAACAATCGGCGGTATATTTTTTGCTCATTTGCAGGATTTATATGAACCATTGCACGGTTTTACTCAAATTGTAGGACACAACCGAATGGACGAAATTTCAGAATATCAGTGCGAACATGGAAATGTTATTTTTTGCGATGCCCTGTGGAATGGACAATACTTGAAAATGAACGAAAAAGAAGAAAAAGAAATAGTAATACTAAAAAATAGTAACGTTTAAATTATATAAATTTATCTTTAGAAGAAAATCAGACAGGTCTATTATTGACGAATTACAAAAAACAGCCTTTAGAATAACAAATTAAAGGCAGATTGTGAAAAACAAAAGTGATTTTTGCAATAAGAGATAACAGTATTGATTTTTACCATCAAGGTATATAATGTCCCCCAAAATTCGGACAGTGAGTTAAGACAAAAAAGTATTAATTTTGTTGTATGAAAAGCAAGAGAAAATTTACATCATCATTTAAGGCAAAAGTGGCAATAGAAGC
>JAISRU010000064.1 GCA_031273515.1 Bacteroidales bacterium
TCCCAAGCCATGTTCACTGCTTTTTGAGCCTGTTCGTTGGTATACTGAGTCAAAAATTTAATTGTCTTTGTCGGATTTTGCGGATTATACAAATCCATTGCCTGTTTTTCGACCGTCTGCTGATTGTCGATCAATCCTTTTTGGAAAGGTTTCCAGACGGCGTCCAAATCGTAGCGCATACTTCCCCATCGTTTGGAGGCGATCGACCCCAGACGATTAAATGCCCACCATGCTGCTTCTCGACTAAATCCGGTTATTCTTCCGCAGGTCTTGTAGGATGTCGGCAAATCGGTCACGCTGCAATAGATCGGCACATGTACCGACGATGCAGCATTGTCTAACGCTAACCATGCGACGCCGCCGATTTCATCCGGCAACCAGTTTCGGCACTGTATCACTGTGGCATACATCGTGAAACGGACAGCGATAGCCCGTTCTCCGTAGGCATGCCATCCACCGTTTACCCGATGCAGTTTCAATTCATCGACCGTCATAAAGGGATTGGCAAGCGGAGAGATAATCATTTTGTTACTGTCCGAACGGACGGTAATATTTTTCCGCATATCGTATTCTGTTCCTTCGTAATAATCCTTGAAGACTGACATCATTTTCTCTAAACTCACCGGCATATCGGGCTTGACGGAAAAAGGATAATTTTCCGAATTAGGGTCTAACTTCAGGGAAGGGGCAAGCAGATCGAACACCCTCCACTCTCTGCGACGCGCTGCCAACAAAGCTCTGCTGTCGGGCGCATAGACGTAACAAAAAACAAAAGGTTCTCCCGGATTCCACCAACCGCTGTCCGCCGCCAACGAAAAGATATTGTCCGAAACCATAAAATAGTCATGATTTGCCGTATCGACGGTCTTGATAGTACTTGCATTTGCATTTACGCCGATATGGTCGTCGGGAACCCTTTGCGCCGCCCAGACAGCTCCTTTATTTCCTTTTCCCGCTCCATAGATTTCCAAATGCCATACTTCATTTTTATCGGCGATGGTCAGACATTCTCCGGCGTCGATCCATCCGTATTGTTTAAGCAGTTCGCCTGCGGTGGCAATCGCCTGACGGGCAGTCGAACAGCGTTCCAGCATCAACATGCAGATACGTTGACAATCTATCAGACCATTGTCCGAAGCAAGTTCGCGACGTCCTCCGATTGTAGACTCTCCGATTGCCAGCTGCTTGTCATTCAGACAGGGATATGCGGTGTTGATATAGCCATACGTATGACTTACCTGCGGGATAACGCCAATACTGTCATTGCGATAAGTTTTCATTTTGGTAGTGTCGCACCACACGCGTCTGTACATGGTAACGGTTGCTCCTTTGGGATGCGTTTTAGCCTGCGTAATCAGGACATTGGAACGTGTTCGGTGACTGTCGTCGGTATGGGACGTCCTGACAGAACCATCATCCGTAGCATTTTTGCCCATGGTGATAGTGGTGCATTCGTCGGAAATATTATCATAGTTATACTCGTCCGTTTGCGCAAACAGAGCGCAGGGACAAAAGATGAGAAGAAAAACTGTTCTTATTTTCATTTCGGATATGTTTAAAAGATTAATAAATCAATAGATAAGTTTCTAATTATACAAAAAAGCATGTTTGACGACGTCTGCTTTGGTGATGGTTTTATCACAGAGGATCATCAGTCGTTCGATAACATTACGCAATTCTCGGATATTGCCGTTCCAAGGGAGTTTGTTCAATTCGTCGAAAGCTTCTTTGGTGAAGCTGCGCAGAGGAATACCTTCCGTTTCGGACACCTGTTCTATAAAATGCTGAGCCAGCAAGGGAATATCTTCAATTCTTTCTCTCAGAGGCGGAACCGAAATCACAATTACGCTCAGTCGATGATAGAGGTCTTCTCTGAAATGTTTATTTTCTATTTCCTTCGACAGATTTTTATTAGTAGCGGCAATCACACGAACATCGACAGCAATTTCTTTTTCTCCTCCGACTCTTGTGATTTTATTTTCCTGCAAAGCTCTGAGTATCTTAGCTTGTGCGGAAAGATTTAAATCGCCGATTTCATCCAGAAAGAGAGTGCCGTTATGAGCGAGTTCAAAGTTTCCTTTTCGTTGTTTGACGGCAGAGGTAAAAGATCCTTTTTCATGTCCGAACAGTTCACTTTCGATTAATTCCGAAGGGATTGCGGCACAATTGACCTCTATAAACGGCGAGGCGGATCGATTACTTTTTTCGTGCAACCAATGAGCGACCAATTCTTTACCTGTTCCGTTTTCGCCCGTAATCAAGACCCTTGTATTGGTTGGAGCGACACGTTCAATGAGCGCTTTCACTTCTTCGATAGCAGGCGATTTCCCTATGATTTCGTAATGTTTATTGATCTTTTTCTTTAGTTTTTTCGTTTCGCCCACCAACTGTTCCCGTTCAAAAGCATTTCGGACGGATATTAATAAACGATTTAAATCCAGCGGCTTTTGGATAAAGTCGAAAGCTCCTTTTTTGAGAGCTTCCACAGCAGTTTCGACGTCTCCATGTCCTGTAATCACAATCACAGGAACGGTATTCCCTCTGTTTTGGAGTTCTTCCAAGAGTTCTATTCCGTTCATTCCGTTCATTTTTATGTCGGAAATGATTACTTTGATGTCTTGTTTTTCAAGTATTTCCAAAGTTTTACGCGCATTGTCGGCTTCAGTAATTTCGTAATGCTCGTACTCAAGAATTTCGCGTAAGGTCGAACGAATAACGGCTTCGTCGTCAACGATTAATATTTTCGGCATGGTTTATCCACTTTAATACATACATGTTGTTCGTCTGCAAAAGTACAATAAATAATTGAGAATGGAGAATGGAGAATTGCCTGCGGACGCAAATATCCGCACCGTCGCTTTTTTCTTGAACGGCTTAATAGACAAAAGGAATGGTAAAAAGGACAATGGGAAGACAATAATCGTCGCTTCGCGCAATTTTCAATTTTCAATTATAATGTCAGCGTTGTCGGAACTGAATTTAATGTCTTTGATATTCAATTGGAGATGATTTTCTCCCTGCCATTCATTTAGTTCGATATGATAACAGATATGAAACGATTCTCCTTGAGTTATTCTTTTCAGATGTTCTCCAATACCAAATCCGACAGCCCCAATCGGACGATTTCGACTGTTGTTCTGAATGAGTGATAATTTCAAATGATTGTCGCCTACAATCCGTGCATTGGTCGCTGTAACTCTTCGCGTCATAAAAAGAGGTACGGTGTTTTCGGGTCCAAAAGGAGCGAATTTGTTCATCACAGTGAGGAAATTCATGTTGATAACATGCAAAGGTATCTCTTCATCTATTTCTATAGCGGGAATTGTCGCTGTTTCGGGAATGGTGGACGCTACAATCTGTTCAAACTTAGTCATAAACTTCGACAGATTTCCCTGTTTGATGGTTAGTCCTGCTGCGAAGGTATGTCCGCCGAAATGCTCCAAGAGTCCGCTGCATTGGGACAACGCAATATAAATATCAAAATCTTTTACCGATCGAGCAGAACCCGTAATGATATTGTTATTCAGGGTCAGCACAACCGACGGCTTGTAAAATTGTTCCACCAATCGGGAAGCGACAATCCCTATTACTCCTTTGCTCCACGAAGGATCGTAGACGACGATTGACTTTCTTTCTTGCCAGTCGGGCATAGACAGAACCATAGCGGAAGCCTCTTTGGTTATTTTTGCATCTAATTCTCGACGTTCGGTATTTTCTTTGTCCACGCGTTCTCCGAGTTCGACAATGGTATCGGGTTCACTGCTTATCAACAGATGTACGGAACTGCGTCCTGTAGTCATTCTTCCTGCCGCATTCAGACGAGGACCTACATAAAAAACCAGATCCTGAAGACTGACCTTCCTCGCAAATATCGTATTGAGAGAAGGTTGTATCGGGGAAGTCTTACGTGTTATCTTACTGAAAGCAAGCAGGGCTTCTATCGATCGACGCGGACGTATATTGATAAGTTTCAATCCGAAATAGGCAAAGACTCTGTTTTCACCTGTTAAGGGAACCACATCCGATGCGATGCTAAGCGCCACCAAATCGAAATATTGTCCGATTTTCTTAAACGAAATCTTCCTGTGTTTCGCAATGGCATGAACTAATTTAAACCCAACACCGCAACCCGACAACTCTTTATAAGGATATTTGCAATCTTTGCGTTTCGGGTCTAAAACGGCATACGCTTTAGGTAACGATTTGCCCGGTAAATGATGATCGCAAACAATAACGTCAATACCGTATTCCACCGCCTGACCGATCGCCTGATGAGCATTTACGCCGCAATCAAGAGCTATGATCAACGAAAAACCATTTTCCTTTGCATATTCTATCGACTGCATCGAAATACCATAACCTTCTTCGTATCTGTCAGGAACATAATACGCTATTTCGGCGACTATATCTCTAAGAAAAGAATATACCAATGCGACAGCTGTTGTGCCGTCCACATCATAATCTCCGAAAACAAGGATTTTTTCTTTATCCTCGATTGCTTTCTCTATCCGATAAACGCTTTTTTCCATATCCTGCATCAGATACGGATCGTGTATGTCCTCTAATACCGGCTTGAAGAAAGATTGAGCTTCTTCATAGCTTTTTACTCCCCTTCGGAGTAATATTCCAGCCAAAGCATCGGGAATATGCAAGGTTTCTTTCAATCGATCTACCTTATTCTTATCTGATACTGAATGTAATATCCACTTTTTCTGCATACCTACTTATTCGTGTGCAAATGTACACAATTTTTCAATACAAAAACTGCATGCATCAAAAAAAATGCTGAAACTGTTCCAAAAGTTCTTCGGATTACTCTAATATCTCTCTTCTGCAGGACTGTTTTCTTTAATGAAGCACAACAATTACGACTTATTTAATCGTCTATTCTTACAAAATCGCCCGACATAGTAAACTCAATATCAAGACCATTATCCAATTGAACCTGTTGATTTCGGTCGTCTAATTCCCAATCCGTTATGATACTGCTCGGATAATTTGTTTTTACATACAGAAGTATTTTCTCCGGAATTACGCTGTCGGGCAGTTTAGAATGTCCGTCGATGTCAATAATTTCATTTTTACGGTTAAATTCAAGACTAATTCCGTCGGAGAGAATAATGTCGTAAGTAAGCACAAAGTCATCCCTGTCTTTTACAGATTGAAGAATAGAGTAGTCAGGGAAATGGGTTGAAATGTACGTTGTGATTTCCAAAGGCAATGCTTCCTGGGGAATAATCGTTTCCTGAGAGCAAGCTGTCATCAAGATTAACGTCCACGCTGCTAATATCACAGCAAATTCTTTTTTGTATATGTTCATTTTTATTCTGTGTTTGGTTACGCTGTTACGGATTTTCATGATCATTGTACTTCGATTGTGCAAAGGTACACTTTTTAATTGAGAATGGGCGCCTTTTAGAAAGCCTTTTGTTCTTTTACCTTCAGCAATTTAGCTGCATAACGGGCTAAGACGAACAGATAATCGGACAAACGGTTGATATAACACATTATTTCGGGATCGACAAACGATTGCTGCGATAATGTAACCAATCTCCGCTCTGTCCGACGACAAATACAACGGGCGATATGACATTGTGCAATGGTGGGATGTCCGCCTAAAAGGAGAAACGAATGCATGGGTTGCAGCTGACTGTTCATATAATCAATTTGTTTTTCCAGATTGGCGGCATTGATGCTTTGCAGATCAGGAAGCGTAAAGGGACATTCTTTATCAGGGTCTGTAGCCAGATGAGTCTGAATAATAAACAGATTATTTTCTATTTCCAACAAAGTCTGTTGAGTTTCTTTATCCTCGATGATTGATTCTATCAGAGCGATATGGGCATTTAATTCATCGACAGTTCCGTATGTTTCTACTCGGATGTGATCTTTCGACACGCGGTTGCCGGATGCGAGCGAAGTGAAACCTTTATCTCCTTTTTTTGTATAGATGCTCATGATTATTTTTTTATTTTGATTTTCTTTAAAGCTCGATGATATTTTCTTGCATTTGCGGCATGTTCCGACGAAGTTCTCGCAAAGTTGTGGAAACCTGAGAAATCTTCTTTGGCGCACATATATAGATAAGGATGTTTTTCATAATTCAACACGGCGTCCACGCACGATGGACTTGGAATACGGATAGCTCCCGGAGGCAATCCTTTGTGTTTATAGGTATTATAGGGCGAATCAACCAACAAATCGGCAAACAGTATCCGTTTTCGTCCGAAGTCCTGTAATGCAAATTTAATGGTAGGGTCTGCCTGAAGAGGCATATTCCGTTTAAGTCGGTTGATATACAATCCTGCGATACGGGGCTGTTCGACTGTACGATGATTTTCTTCTTCTACAATCGACGCAAGTATAATCACTTCCGTAGGCGAGAGATTAGCGGCAAACGCTTTTTGCAGACGGTCGTCGTTCCAAAATTTTTGGTATTCTCTGTACATTCTTTCCACGAAGTCTTCTGCCGATGTATTCCACCACAACTGATACGTATTCGGAATGAAAATGGTAAGCGCTGTTTCTGTAGTAATATTGTATTTCTTTAGTTTATTTTCATCATTCAAAAAGGACAGCAGACTGTCGTAATTTGTTTCCAATTGTTTGGCGACCCTTTGTGCCAATTGTTCTTTGGTACGTATATTATTAAATGTAAAATCGACAGCGTCCTGTTGTCCTGAACGCAAGAGGTTCAGCAATTCGTTGTTGTTCATGCCCTGCGTAATACGGTATCGACCGGCACGTACCTTCGCAGGATAGTTCTTCCGATTGGCAACCCATTGAAACGTTCTCATGTTTTTAACGATATGCTGTTCTTTCAATGTCTGCAATACATCTGCATAGGTATCTCCTGTTTTGATATACAGATACGGGGATGCATCAACTGAAATATTATTGCTGAACAGGATTGTCCGAACAAAATACAGTAGTACAATACCCGTCAAAACAAGAAAAACAATAATGACTGCGATTATCTTTTTATTCATTCCTGTTAATTTGATTTCTGCAAAAGTACAGAAAATAATCGAGAATTGTCTTGAACTCTGATTTATCTGATTTACTTGATGAACATGATTATTGAATTGAAAATTGAAAATTGAGAATTGCCTGCGGAAGATTATTTTTAGCACACAGATGACACTGATTTCCACAGAATAACGCATCCCGTATTGTCTGAATCAGGATT
>JAISRU010000084.1 GCA_031273515.1 Bacteroidales bacterium
TCAATTCTCAATTAGATTGCGTCCGAATGGCATGACTGAAAATTTTCAATTCTCAATTTGTTCACATATTGCTTTTGCGAGCAGCGTTGGATTGATATTTCCTTCGCATAGAGTCCGCAGTTGTCCCATGATACAGTTTCGTTTATCTGTTGCATCGGTACTTTTGCGTATTGGAGAGAAGGCGTCTCCTAAGACTTTTATTCTGCCTGTGATTTCTTCTTCGGATGTTTTCCTGTATTCGAGCAGGTTCAATATCAAATCAAAATCCATTTGCGGATATAGAAACAACTGCTTCAGGATAGAACCAGCAATGGACTTGTCTAATTGTTGTTCATGCAGAAAGGCAAACAAATCATACAAACGGTTTGTGTCGAAAGGAATTGTTTTACAACGACCATGCAGATGTTTTAACCGATGTCCGAAAAAGACGCCGACAAATTTGGGATCAATATTGAAATCTTCGATAATACGTTTAATCAGAGGATAGTAATTCTTTGACAACAGATAACTGTACGTATCTTCGGGAATATGCCACGCCGCCATTTGATTGTAACGCTCAGACAAATCGTCGGGAACGTTTTTGCGAAGTGTTTCAATATGTTCGTCAGCGAGTGGAATCGGGACGGAATCGGTATCGGGATACATACGGTCGGCGCCCGGAAGGACACGTTCAAAAATAGTAGTCCCGTCGGCGAAACTTTTACGGGTTTCCTGCGGAACGCCGTCGAAAGTCATTTTTGCTCTTTCTTCAATAACGTCCAATGCTGTTTTGATGTCATCTGCCTGTCCCCAGAAAATCAGTTGAGCATCATTATCTCCTGCGTTCAGCTCTGCGGCGACACTATCCCATACGTTTTGTTCCAACAAAGGATGCAGGTCTTCCGAAGAAGTCATATTGGGTTTTTCGATACAGGCAATCACTTTCAGACGATTGGTAAATTCATCGTAAAAAGGATGTCCGGGTTGGGTGAAATAAGAAAGCAAGTCTTTGAAATGAGGAAGATTAACCGCATACAGTTTGTCCTTTCGAGCAATTGCCTTTTGGATAATTTCCGACGATACGGGATAACGGCTAACATCTAATTCGGTATAGTTCATTTTCCATGTTTCTTTGGCGCTTCGTTTTTGGAGTTCTGTCCGGATATGCAGCAACGCCCATTGTCGAAATGCTTCGTTGTGCGACAATTCGGGTATCCATTTGGTATGGGCAACACCTTTGATTTCTACGCGCGTTCCTCCTTTGCAACTGACGTTTACATCTTCCCGTCCTGCGCCTATGCCTGTTCTCACTTTTCCAGTGCTTCGGTTCAGAAAGCGGATATGGTCGCAGACTTCTTTGACTTCTTCCGGATTCCTCATTTCGGGAAAGGTAACCGTTTCGATCAACGGCATTCCCAATCTGTCTGTGCGATAAATACGTCTGTGTCCGACGTCGGAAATCTCACGACAGGAATCTTCTTCTATACTCAGTTGTATCAGGTTTATTTTTCGATTATTTTTCAGCGTAATTTCTCCATCGATGCCAATAATAGCCGTGCGCTGAAAGCCTGTCGGAATAGAACCGTCCAAGTATTGTTTTCTTGTAATATGGACTTCTCCGACAATCTTAAGTTTCGACAGCAATGATATTTCTATAGCAATATCCAAAGCCTCACGGTCGATAGGAAACGGAGGAGTATCATCCACGTCGTATGTACAAGCCGTTTTATTGGCGATACGATAGATGATTTCCTTTCGTGTTTTAAATTCCATGAGGGCAGTTCCGTCGTATTCTCCCAGTTCGGAAAGAGTGGGACGCATGTGACGAATCAATTCGGCGTCATATTCGTCCGGTTTCTGAAAAAATCCCGCAGGACAATGACAAAACAGTTTCTTTTTAGTCAGCAATTGCTGATGAACTTCAAGTCCCGACATAAAACCTATTCTATCATAATCTGCCTGTGTAGCTTCTTTCCGATTTACATAACCAATGGTCTGTTTGCTTAATTCATAATTTTTCAAAGCATTATTATCATTCATGCGTTGATGTTTATATACTGTTTATCAATAAATTAATTCTGTATCGTTCTCCTTTTTGACCGACGTCCAAAAGTAATAAAAAAAACTCACAATCGGGACAATTGTACATTTTTTTATTCACATAAGTCGGATTAATCTGTGTATCTGTTTTTAATAAATTGATCTGCAATGATTTTATCTTTCTCCAATTGCAATTTCAGTTCATCTGCCGAAGTGAATTTTTTATTCGGACGAACAAACTGCAACGGCACTACCTTTACCTTTTTTCCGTACATATTTTCATTTACATGCAATAAATGTATTTCTATCGTTTTGTCTGCACTGTCATTGAAAGTAGGTCTGTTGCCGATGCTCATCATACCATAATAAACGACGTCGTCAATTTCCGTTTCAACCACATAAACGCCGTCCGAAGGAATCACGCCCTGAGTAAAGGCAATATTCAGCGTAGGAAATCCCATTGTCCTTCCTATCTCATCCCCATGTACTACCATCCCCGAAAATAAAGAATATCTATCCATTCTGTACTACTGTTTATTGGCTGCAAAAGTAAACAAATTAATTGAGAATTTTCAGTCATGCCATACGCAGCCCTAATTTTCAATTTTCAATTTTCAATTACTCCATCGGCGGAATAGATTGTTCTTCGTCTATTTTTGTTCCGTTTTTGCGACGGGTAGCACGCGCTTTGAGTTGTCGATTATAGTATTCGTTGAGCAAAGTCAGCTCGTTGATAAGAGGCATATAATCCAAGTCCTCATAGAAGTAGGCGCTGTATTGCAGTGCGTCGAAAAACTGTACAAGCGATTTACTGCATTCCTGTTGAAGCTGTCTGACATTGATATTTTGTTCTTCACTTTTTCCGGCAATGTATGCACGAAACAAATCGTCGTATTCACGATTGACTTCAAAAAGTCGTTTTATTACAGGAGTAAGTCCCAAGACGTCGAAGGCAGTCTGCAGGGAAGGGTCTTCGTTCACATCGTTTTCTAACATTTGCAGACGTTCTGTTTCGGCAGCGCACGATGCGACGGTAATAGTCCGAGTTTGATGCTTGTTCAACAGAGATTTCAATACCTCGACATGCGGCTCTATCTCCGGCAACTCTACATGACTGTATCCTTTTACAACTTTGTTTACCGTATTTATCAATACGTCGCGCAACGTCCGACTTACCCGCAAGAGCAAGTTTTGCGTTTTTACGCAGATAAACAGTCATCGATTCCAATCCGGGACGAAACGACAGCAATTCGTCGTAACTTTTATCCAAATGGAATTTAACCATATCGTATTTATTACAAATACCGGTCGTTTGTCCGTAAACAACGACAAACTCATCATTTCTAAGATCTGCATAATGAATGCGTTCAA
>JAISRU010000108.1 GCA_031273515.1 Bacteroidales bacterium
CTGCAGGGACCGGCTATAAATAAAGGTTTTTTATCCTTTTTATCGTCTAAGAGAGGTTTTATCGTAAGCATATCAGGGAAGATCAATAATACCGCCTGCCACAACATCTCCATTTTCGTACACCACAGCCGACTGCCCCGGCGTAATAGAAGCAACAGCCGACAGAAAATGTATCTCTAAATGATCTTCATACTGAGTAATCTTTGCCGTATGTCCTTTATCTCTGTATCTGATTTTTGTTTCTCCGATAAAATTCAAAGGGATGCGGGCATATTTTCCAAGCAGATAGTGTTTCATTATCAGTTGGTCGGAAAAGGTATCTTCTTTATCTCCGAGCGTAATTTCATTGGTCTGCGGATTGATTTTACATACATATTTGGGGGTTCCAAAAGCAACAACAAGTCCTTTGCGCTGACCGATGGTATAAAACGGATATCCCCGATGTTGTCCGACAACAGTCCCTTGAGTATTGATAAAGTTTCCGGGAGGACACAGCTGTTCCAAATCCGATACCTGACTTTGCAGAAAAGCATGGTAATTATTATCCGGTATAAAACATATATCGTAACTTTCCCGTTTTTGTGCTATTCTTTCAAAGCCCAGATTGCGGGCTTTTTCGCGTATTTCTTCTTTGGTATAATTGCCCAGCGGGAAAAGTGTTTTTGAGAGATGTTCCTGCGACAATCCCCATAATACGTATGACTGGTCTTTTTGAGTATCTTTTGCCGTCGAAATAAAATAACGTCCGTTGCTGTAGTTTATCATAGCGTAGTGTCCTGTTGCTATATAATCACAATGCAAGGCTTTTGCTTTTTCCATCAGCGCATCCCATTTTAAATGAATATTGCATAAAACACAGGGATTGGGAGTTCGTCCGTTGAGGTATTCACTGACGAAATTCCGAATAACAATCTCTTTGAAACGTTCGGTGAAATCCAGCACATAATAGGGAATATTGAGAGCAACCGCTGTTTCTCTGGCGTCGTTGATAGCATCGACGTCGCAACAGGCTGTGCGGGAAGACGAACAGGAAACGCTATCGTACGACCATAATTTCATGGTAATACCGATAACTTCATATCCCTGTTCCTGTAGAAGCATGGCGGCGACGGAACTGTCTACGCCTCCGCTCATAGCCAGCAAAACCTTCCCTCTATTTGTGTTATTCATAATCTTCGGGACTTTTGGGATCAATCATTGATTTGAGCATTTTATAATAATCGTCGTATGTTATCACCCGAAAGGCAGGCGTTGGCTTGAGGAATACTTCTGCTTCGGTTTCGTTTATTTTCGTCACTTTCCGTATAGCTTCGTAGGAAGAAAGCAGATTTTCGTTGACAAAGAAAAATAATTCGATACCTGCAAGCGAGGCTATTTTCAGAAGAGAATTATTTTCGGAAAGTTTCACTTTATTGCCTTTCCACAATTGCACATAAATATTATCGCCCGGATTTTGATAAAAATAGGCGATGACGCTGACGTCTAATTTCAGCCATTGACCATGCGTTTCAAAACCGAGAACGGTTCTGTTGATATGTTCTTTGCTGATTTCTTCTATTTTGATTTCCCGTCCTTCTTTATCGTAACATATCCATGTTCCGTCCCGCAAGCCTTCGATATACTGACCCTTGTTCCAGAGTTTATTCTCTAAATAATAGTTTTCAAAGGGTCCGTCTATTTTCCCGTTCTTATAGATCCATTTGGAGCGAAGTTCGCCTGTGATATAATATTCTTTATGTTCGCCGTTAAGCACGTTGTTTTCCCATTGTTCTTCCTGAAGCAGGGTTTCGTCTTGGGCAGAAAACAGTTTGAAGACGCCCTGTTTTTTTCCAAGATTATAATTCTCTTCGGCGACGAGTTTCCCTCCATTGCTGTAATAGAGCCATTTACCGTCTTTTATTTTATTGATAAAGAGCCCTTCCGACGCTTTCACTCCGTTGGAATAATACGATACAATGCTCACTTTGGGAGAATTGGGATAATAATACATTTTGTCTTTGATTTTTTTATTGGGATAATAATGAATGAAATTTCCTACAGGTTCACCGTTGTAGAAAGTTCCTTTCCAGAGGAGTTTTCCTTCTTTGTATTGTTCCCAGTAGCCGTATTTTTTTCCGAATTTATCTGTACGGTTCACTGTGTCCGACTGACCATAAAGCTGACAAACTCCCATAAGCCAGACAAGCACGCATCCAATAATGCCGATTTTATTCATAAATAACAAGTTGAAAATGATAATATGTTTTTTCTCTTTCTTTGATTTTCCTCTAAAATTTGCAATACAAAATTACATCATTTTTTTGGATTATGTTTCGTATCCGTCAAAAAACTTTCCCAAGCGACGATTATTGTCTATTAGTAGACGAGTGAACAAGTAAACAAGAGCGCAAAGCGACGATGATTCTTTCCCCAGAATCGACGCACGAAGCGAGAGCAGAGACAGCTTGCTGACTATGCCGAGCAAGAAGGAGAAAGTCCGAAGGACAATCCGCAGATTTACGCAGAAAAAACACATTCCATAAGGTATGCAACTCGTTTTTGTGCAGGAGAATTAGCAAAAACAATCCGAAGAATTACTTATTTTCTCAGGAGAGATTAAGTAATTCGTCAGGGGAGATTATAAGTCCGACCTACATCGGACATATAGTCCGATGTAGGTCGGACTTAACTGCGATGTAGGTCGGACATATACTCCGATGTAGGTCGCAGTTATAAAAGATAAGGTCGGCATGGTTAAAATGAATAGTGAATAAGGTTAATCTCTCCTCATAAACAGCATAAATTGTCTTGAACGGTGATTTATGAGTGAACGAGTAGACAAGTGAACAAGAGCGCAAAGCGACGAAGAATTGTTTCTCGCAGAATATTGGTACATAATCTTTCTTGTCCACTTGTTTACTCGTCTACTCGTTTACTTGTCCACTCATAAATCACAGAGAAACGTTCTTGTAAGTACCTGTTATTGTACACTAAGATAATTATATCGACAGAAATATTATTTTATGACTGTTTTTCGCACGATGTTTAATGAAAAAATTGTATCTTTGCTCGTTTTTTTTTCGGACGATAATCGAACAAAAATAGAAAGTAATAACCAAAGTAAAAAGAATAAAATGTCAAAAAGAATAATTCATACGGAGCATGCTCCCAAAGCAATAGGACCTTACAGTCAGGCAGTTGAAATCAATGGAATATT
>JAISRU010000167.1 GCA_031273515.1 Bacteroidales bacterium
AAACGCATGAACACCATAAAAACAAATCCCCATAGGGGATTCATATCAATAAAAAAAGAGGAAAAAAGCAAACATGTAACTATCTGAAAACAGGACGATTATTTTTACGTCATTGTAAGGAGCGCAGCGACGTGGCAACCGACGCAGCGAGTGAGCGCAGAGGCAAACTTGTTTGACTATGCCGAACCGCAAGGAGGAAGGCAAAGCCAATCCAGAAATGGTTAATGATTAATGGTTAATGCCATTCGGATGACGGGCAGGTTATTTGCGTCGCTTGCGATCTTGTCCACTAATAATCATGTCAATCATTTAATCAGATAAATCGACGCACGAAGCGAGAGCAGAGGCAAACTTGTTTGACTATGCCGAGCAAGAAGGAGAAAGGCAAAGCCAATCAGATAAATCACAGTTCAGACAATTTTTTTACTACGGTAGATGACACTAATACAACGGATTATATTTGAATGTTCTCTGTTTTCAATGCTTCATGCTAAATTATTTTTTCTTTTTGTTGTTTTGTATTGTTTTTTTATATACTTTTGCAGTCGGAATTTGTTTGTAGTAATAAATGTATTAGAAACTAAATAAAATGTATTAGTAATGAATCAGTTAATAGATATTTCTTCTTGGGTAAGACGAACATAGATTTTTTTATAAAGAACCAATGCTTGAGCGAACATTTTATGTTCGTCAAAACATTGACAATCCCAAAATATGAACATGTTTTCACCATCACAACCGAGATGGTATCAGAAAACAGTTTTTTTACCCTCATCCCGACAAAGATGGTATTAGAAAACAGTTTTTCTACCCTCATCTCGACAAAGATGCCTCTAAAAAACAATTTTTCTACTACCATCACAAAATTGACGCTACAAAAAAACAAATATAACATGATTTTATCACGAAAAATACCCTTAAAATATAAATCAGCCATTATATCGGCATATAAATAGAAATTAAAACAGTAAAAATTAAAACACAAACAAATGAAAGCAATACAAAGCATTTATCTTTCCCAGTTACATCACGGAGAAGCAGCAGCGTTTCATCGTGATTCTCTTGAACAGTTGGAAAAAGCAGATCCCGCACATCTGGGAGTGCAGGAACAGGTTAAAGAATACGATTCTTCCTGCGAAGAAATACAACTTTCTATTGATGTTTTTTCAGCAAGTCCACTTTCGCCGGAAATCCTTCAGGTGGATAATCGTCGTGAGCGTGACTATTCTGCCTTGAAAGCATATACAAAAGTAAATCTCAATGACGATGACGAAGCAAAGGTAGAAGCGGCAGAACGTATCATTGCTGTTATCCGGAAATCGGCACAGGAAGTCGGTAATCCGCTGACACTTGGAATGACTAAAAAAACAACGGCGCTTCTGAGCCTTTTGCGTAATTTAGAACCGCTCTCCGACGACATTCGCCAAATAGGAGCAGAAAGCAGATTAAGAAAACTTGTAGAGGATAATCAGGCTTTTATCGATCTCCAATTCGAGCGCTATATAGAAAAAAGCAACAAACATTCCGGCGATGTAAAAGCTGCCTGTTCTGTAGCCAATGCTATTTACAAACAGATTATCGAACGCATTAATGCGCGCGTATTGTTAGAAGGAGAAACTGCATTTCTTCCATACATCAAAGCGCAAAATGAAGTGATAGATAAATATAAAAACCTGATTGCTCAACGTAAAGAACGTAATAAAATTAATGGTTAATGATAAATGGTTAATGCCTGCGGACGCAAATATCCCACGCCGTCATTGCGAACTCCGGTCATTGAGACGGTAGTTGAGCTTGTCGAAACTGTCGAAATGAGCGGAGTGTGGCAACCGACGCAGCGAGTGAGCGCAGAGGCAAACTTGTTTGTCTCTGCCGAACCGCAAGGAGGAAGGCGCAGCCAACCCAGAAATTAGCTGAATCAAGATTAAACAAATGCAAATAAACGCTCTGCGAAACTCTGCGGGAAAATATTTCCCCGCAGAACCTGCAGAATAACCGCAGAGAAAATCTGTGTTCATCTGTATAATCTGCGTCATCTGTGTGCTAATAATAGTAGACAAGTGAGATTACAGACGAGGACTCTGGATTGCCACATTGTTCGTGCCTCACAATTCGCAATGACGGCGCAGACGAAAATCATGTCAATCAGTTAATCAGATAAATCAGAGTTCAAGACAGAAGCGTCCGCAGGTAATATCAATTATCAATTATCAATTATCAATTGTCAATTGTCAATTGTCAATTAATTTATGCTATCTTTGCAATTGAATTTTTAAAAGTATAGTTCATGGATAATAAAATTTCATTTTCGTTGTACAAAGCCAGAAAATCGGAAGAAAGAATCCATTGAGACGTAGATTTCAAATAAAATATAGATGTGGAAAATGTCTAACGTTAATCTTTATGAATATAAAAAAATAATAAACGATGCAGAACAGTGAAATAATCATTTATCAATCCGACGGAAACATCAAAATAGACGTTCGATTAGAAGAAGAAACCGTTTGGCTGACACAGTCGCAAATGGCACAATTGTTTGGAAAGGATAAACGAACGATTTCCGAACATATCGGTAATATTTTCAAAGAAGGCGAATTAAACGAAGAAGTGGTTGTCCGGAAATTCCGGATAACCACTCAACACGGCGCTATTGAAGGAAAAACACAGGAAGTAGAAGTTAATGGTTATAATCTTGACGTTATCATTTCCGTCGGTTATCGCGTAAAATCGCAACAAGGCACGCAGTTCCGTATCTGGGCGACCCAACGACTGAAAGAATACATTATCAAAGGATTTACTCTAAACGATGACCGTTTTAAATCGGGCAATTCGATGAACTATTTCAACGAATTACAGGAACGTATTCGCGAAATACGTCTGTCGGAACGGTTTTTCTACCAGAAGATCAAAGATATTTATACCACAAGCATTGATTATAATCCGCAGGATAAAAAAACGATTCTCTTTTTCAAAATCGTGCAAAACAAATTGTTGTGGGCAATCAGTCAACAAACCGCCGCCGAACTGATTTACCGTCGATCGGATGCAAGTCTGCCTTTAATGGGAATGTCGTCTTATGATAAGAAAAATACGGTCGCCGTTAAAAAATCGGACGCAGGCATTGCGAAAAATTATCTGACCGAAGATGAAATGAGATTGCTCGGATTGTTAGTGGAACAATATCTGGCTTTTGCCGAAACTATGGCGCAGCAACATGTACCCATGTATATGAAAGACTGGATAGAACGATTGGATATTATCCTGCAGCTCAACGGAAGGGAACTGTTGCACCATGCAGGAAAAATCAGTCACGAACTTGCTTTGGAAAAGGTAAATATTGAATTTGACAAGTATCATCAAACACAACGCTCCATCGAAAAAGAAAACAGTCTGAAAGAAATAGAGGAAGATATTAAACGTTTAAACAAACAAGAATAGAAACACCCATGACAAAATAAATTTAGACATACAAGGGGATGATTATTTTTTTAGTGAACAAGTGAACGAGTGGACAAGTGACCGAGTGAACAAGAACGCAAAACGACGCCAATCCCCACGTCGTCATTGCGAACTCCGGTCATTGAGCCTGTCGAAATGAGCGGAGTGTGGCAACCGACGCAGCGAGTGAGCGCAGAGGCAAACTTGTTTGTCTCTGCCGAACCGCAAGGAGGAAGGCGTAGCCAATCCAGAATACTCATGCGCAAGCCTGATTCTCAATTCTCAATTGAAATATAGCTTTCTCAATAACTGTTAGTGTGGCTGTCCCTTTTTTCGGGGGCAGCCTTTTTTTTCCACCCTGCTGCCGTGTCGTCAGGGAAAAAAGGAGGATGACGTGGGATGATTTCCCTTTGGAGAGGTCGTTGCAGGTGAATGTCCTACGGACAATATGGTTTGGGGGGGGAATCGCATTTTCTATTGATATGTATCCCCTAACGGGGAAACTCAAATGTCCGTAGGACATTCATATCAATAGAAACGCATGAACACCACAGAAACAAATCCCCGTAGGGGATTCATAATTCTTGCGTAAGCCTGATTCTCAATTCTCAATTCTCAATGGACGCATACCTGACGGCATGCAGTGTTGGTTGTTGTCGTTTATTGCTACCGAGCGTCACATCCCTAACGGGATGCGTTGTTCTGCGGAACTTTGCGGAACTTTGCGGAAATTTGCGGAAATCTGCGGGAAAAATAAGCGTTCGTATGGCATTATCAATTATCCATTGTCAATTATCCATTGTCAATTTATTAAGTCCGCAGGCAATTTTCAATTCTCAATTCTCAATTTCTTCTTTGTCCTTTTGACAATAAGGATACTCAGTTCGTAGAGGGCGTAAATGGGGATGAAGACCAACAACAGCGTGAAGACGTCCGCAGTGGGCGTGATGACCGCCGACAAAATCAGAATGACGACAATGGCATGTTTGCGGTATTTTCTCATAAAGACGTCCGTGAGCAGTCCTAATTTGGCGAAAAGCCATGAGATAATCGGCAATTCCGACATAATCCCCAACATCAACGACAACATCAGAAAAGTGTCAATATAAGACGAAAGATTGATCGTGTTTTGTATCTCCGGACTCACCTGATAGGTTGCCAAAAATCGAAAGGAAAGCGGAAAGACAAGCACATAATTCAACAAAACTCCCACCCCAAAAAGCAATGACGAATAGACCATCACCCATATCGTATATTTGCGTTCATGTTCGTACAAAGCAGGAGATATAAATCGAAAAATAGAAAAAACAATATAGGGAAAAGCAATCAAAATGCCTGAATAAAAAGCTGTCTTCATGTGGATAAGAAACTGCGACGCCAACTGCGTGTTGATTAAAACCGTCTGAAAATCTTCGGGACATAGCGCAGGAAATGACACCGCATCAGCAACCCAACATAAAAAACGATATAACATAAAATCGGACTTCTGCGGAGCAAGTACTATCCCGAAAAGCAAATCCTTATTCAGAAATGCTACCGCCATGAAGACAATCACCACTATGATTATTCGAAAGAGAATTTTACGCAAATCGTCTAAATGATCCCAAAAAGTAATTTCCTCTTTCGATCCCCTGTTTATTTTTCTTTCCACTCCGAATTAGAATTCTTTTTTTGCTCTTTGTCTTCTTTGTCTTCTTTGTCGTCGATCATTCCGTTCATGCCTTCTTTGAAACTTTTTACTCCTTTTCCCAATCCGCGCATCATTTCAGGAATTTTTCGTCCGCCGAAAAACAACAACACTACCAACGCTATCAATAAAATCTCCTGAGCGCCTAATCCTAAAAATAATAATATTCCCATTTCTTTTTTATTTATGTATTAAAATCCAAAATCCGTTACTTCTGTTTCTTCTTTTTGCTCGTGCGTGAAAGCCTTCGCCCGCTCCTGTACACGATTGCCTTCCACATGGATGGCGCGATGCGGACGAGCAGGACAAATAAATTCGCATCCTCCGCATCCCACGCATATATCCTGATCGATAAAAGGGATTGTCAGTCCGTCTTTGTAGGGCAACATTTTTACTGCCTGCGTCGGACAATGTTCGGAACATGCGCCGCAATTAGTCCCTTCTTTATAGACAACGCACAAACTCTCAATAAAAATCACTTTTCCTACCTGCGTCAAATGTTTTTCTTCCTTTGTCAATGGTTTCAACGCCTTCGATGGACAAACCGAAGAACAAACCGTACAGTCGAAATTGCAGAACCCTTTCTCGAAATACATCAACGGCTGCATCATGCCCCCGACGCCATATTCCATGAAGGCAGGCTTCAACACTTTGGACGGACATTTGCTGATACACAAATGACAGGACGTGCAATGACGCAACAAATGTTCCGTACTGATTGCACCCGGCGGACTAATGGCTGTCTGACGAACCAAAGATTTTTCTCTCAACTCTCCCGACGCCAATTTCGTCTTTTCCTGTGCCAAAAGAGAGGGCAAAGTCAAAATACCGGTTAATCCGGTGAGCAGAAACTGTCTTTTGTGTGTATTGACTGTGGCTTCCGTTCTTTCTGGCGACTGTTCTTTTCGACGAAAGTCAAAGGATATAGCCTGTTGATGACAATGATCCAAACAGTTGAAACAATCGACGCAACGACTGTAATCAATCCTCGCCTCCTGAGCGTTGATGCAGGAAGATTTGCATTTAGCGGCGCATAATCCGCAATGATTGCATTTAGAGGCGTCTATCCGCACTTTAAAAAACGAAAACTTGGCGATAAATCCAAGAACAGTTCCCACAGGACAGATTGTATTACAGTAAAGTCGTCCGTATTTCCATGCCAGAAAAGCAATCAACAAAAAAGTAAGCAGTCCGATTACAAAAGCGGAAACACTTAACATGAGTATCTCTGTGCGATAAAATGTATAATTGCCGAAACTGTTGAAAATATAAGCCAGCAAATTGTTTCCCAACAAATAAATCGGCTTAAAAAGATGTACCGTTATTCTTCCGTATGCGCTGTAAGGATCAATTATATCGACCAACAGGCTGAAGCCCAAAAAGAACAAAACAACAACGCTCGTAACAACAAGCCATCGCAACAGATGATTTATTTTTCGGTATCCGTATTTCTTTTTTTTCTGAAAAGTATGCCTCGCAATATGGCTGATTATATCCTGAAAAATACCCAGCGGACAAACAGATGAACAATAAATTCGTCCCGCTAACAAGGTTATCCCCGTCAGCGCAAGCATCACGCCGATATTCAGCGCCAGCAATGCCGGAATAAACTGTATCAGCGTCAGATTATAGAGTTTATCGGGTAATATTCCTGCGAAATCGAGAAAATAACAAGTCAGCAGAACGAAAATTACAAGAGATGTGCCTGTGCGTATTTTTTTCAGCATAATCACGTCTTACATTTTTATTCTTTTGATAGTCAAACGATCGATGTCCATAGTTCCGAGTTTCAGATTTTGTCCGTTTGCCAGATGTTTTACATTCTCCAAAGGCATATCCCGCAACTGATTGAAAAATTTTGCCGCTGCCGTATCCACCGCAACAATGTCCTGAGAAAGAAAAAGTCCTTTGGGATTGACCACATCTGCCGCCGATTTTCCGCGAGGACCATTGGTTTTAAGTACTCTGTATGCATCTACCACATTCAATATCGGTTTTTTGCTCAGCGTACACATATCCGCAATACACTGCTGCAGATCACGAATGTGAAATATCCTTCTGTCCCAGACAATTCCCATCAGGTTTTTCATGGAAATGGTCAGATTTGCGCCTCCGTGATGCTTTAACACAGGAACATTAATCCATACATCGCTGTCCAGAATGGCTTTGTGTACTTTTATTTCCTTCAACTTTTTTCCTTGCGGCAAAGAAACGCTGCGGTAATACGACTCCTCATTTCCCGGTATCACTTTGGCTCCCGCCTCTTTTGCGGCAGCTTCTATACCGCTGTTTTTGTAACATTTTATCCAGTCGTCGCAGGTATGGTCGAAAACCACAACCTCTTTTGCGCCCGCACTTATACAATGACGCACAACTTCCGCAACCAATTTCGGATTGGTATTGCCCGAAAGTTCAGGCGTTTTATCCCATCCGATATTAGGCTTTACTACAACTTTAAATCCGCTTTTCACAAATCTGCCCATTCCGCCTGCTTCGGCAATCGCTCTGCGGAACATTGCATCGGGTTCTCCCCCCATAACAGCAATCAGGTCGGCAGGCGTTCCTGTTTGTGCATCTTTCATTGTCTGGGCAAGAATGTCCATTCCCCCGTTCATCTTGAGCGTAAATGCAGCGCCCGTTACAGCCAATGTCTTTAAAAAATCCCGTCTGTCCATCGTTCTTATTTTTACAAAATCAATATTACAGTATTATATTATCCAAAAAAATCTAAAACAATCTTCATCATACAAAGCATAATCCGCCTTTCCGTTGACGGCAAAAGTCTTTATCTGTTTGGCTCCCTGCAACAAATCGACGGCAAAACGAAGCGTCGCTCCTGTTTTTACACGGTCGTCTACCAAGAGAATGGTTTTGTCTTTGCAGTCGAACCCAACAGAAGATAACAATTGCGGAGTATCATATTTCGGATTTTGATATTCGTCCCGCAGACCAATTCGCAACAATTGTATCTCGATATTCAACTTCTGATTGAGTATGCCCGCAGGAACAAGTCCTCCGTTGGCAATGGCGACAATCATATCGAAGTCTTCGGCAAAAACAACATTGCGAAAACGATCCATCATTTCTTCAAACGTCTTACCGAGCATAGTCTACAGTTTAGCAATTGCTTTCAGGAGAAAATATCCTCCGAATATCTGCATCAACATGCCTGCCCATCCTTTGGTGAAGTCTTTAACAGCCGTCAGAAAACTTCCTTCAATCAGCCATTCTACAGCAGTTCCGACAAGTTGATATGCCAACACAACGACAATAATTCCCCAGAGAGAAATCTTCCCCAGACGATGCGCCATATATGCTCCCGCCACTGCCAGCAAAACGGATTTTACAAGAATGATCGGCAAACTGCCCACAGGAGGCATTCCAAACAACAGACTGTTTATCAAAGGCGAACAGACTGCGGTAAGCAATCCAACGCCTATGCCGTATTTGTAGGCGGCAATCAGTGTAAAAAAATAGATTGGCAGGAATATCAGACCGCCTTGCGGTATAAGGTGACTTATCTGCGGCAAAATAATATTGCCTCCAATAAACAACAAGGCAAACAAATAGGTTTTTAATTCACTGAATGATAAAGAATAAAGGTTTACAATTTTTCCTACGGTTTTTTCCATTTCTAATAATTTTTATAAAGGTGATGAGATAAAATCAAGTATTTTCTTTCGACTGTACTAACGCAAGTCGTATTGTTTAAATTGCGTCATATAATTGAAAATTGAAAATTAAAAATTGAAAATGACAATTCGACACAAATAATCCTCCCGTCATGATTGTCTGAACCGCTGATTCTAATGATTAACTATGATTATTTTCACCTGTCATTGCGCAGGATTAACACCGTAGGTGTTGTTTTTTTTGGATTGATTCTTCGCTGACGCTCCTTACAATGATGGATAGCTTATTTACGTCCGCAGGCAATTTTCAATTTTCAATTCTCAATTAATTATGTTATCTTTGCATGAAATTATAAACACCTGAAAACAGAATGAATTATGCGATATTTTAACGTATCAGGACCTTGTAACAAGGCAAAACATTATATGATAGAGGCGTCTACCCGTTTGCAGGGGGTAAAACAATTGATAGACATGGAGCAGTATTTTGTTATTCATGCGGCACGCCAAAGCGGTAAAACGACTTATCTGAAAGATTTAACCGAACGACTTAATGCCGAAGGAAAATATTATGCCTTGTATTGTTCGTTAGAAAGTGTGCAATACTATATTGAACCGAACGAAGGTATTCCTGCAATTTTAGACCGTATCGTTCTTGCTTTGCAAAAATCGTCAATCCCTTTCACCTATAACGAACGTTATGAACAGGATAAAAAAAACAGACCTTCCGTACTGTTGATACTGTTTCTGATGGATCTGGTCGAAACCTTAGACAAACCATTGGTGATTTTATTTGATGAAGCAGATTGTTTGAGTGAAGGGACTTTGATTTCGTTTTTATGTCAATTGAGGGACGGATATAGCAGTCGCAGTAGCAGTAGCACTCCCTTTGTTCATTCCATTGCTTTGGTTGGCATGCGCAATATCCGTGACTATAAAGCGCAGATACGTTCCGACAGTCAGAGTTTAAGAAGCGCAAGTCCGTTTAATATTGTAAAGGCGTCATTATCTTTGCGTAATTTCACACAAGGAGAAATAGCCGGATTATATGCTCAACATACCAACGATACCGGACAAATATTTGAAGAGAAGGCTGTTGAATTGGTATGGGAACAGACGCAGGGACAACCATGGTTGGTAAACGCCATTGCCTGCGAAATAATTGAACAAATATTACAGTCGGACTATACTCAATCGATTACTGCCGACATTGTGGAACAAGCCATACAAACGATTATCTTACGTCGGGACACGCACATAGACAGTCTGCTCGAACGTTTGAAAGAAGACCGTGTGCGGAAAATAATTCAACCGCTAATCATCGGTGAAAAAGGAGATGTAGACAAACTGTCAGATGACTATTCCTTTGTTCGTGACATGGGTTTGATACGCGACATTCCTGGTGGTTTTCTTCCTGCCAATCCGATTTATTCAGAAGTGATTGTTCGTACCTTGAGTTTTAATGTACAGGACGACCTGCTTGATAAAAAATATCCCTACCAAATACTTCGCTACCTCAAAAACGGACGCATAGACATGGATTTCCTGATGTGCGATTTCCAGCAGTTCTGGCGTGAAAACAGCGAGATATGGATCAAAAAGTTTGATTATGGAGAAGCAGCTCCTCATTTGATACTGATGGCATTTTTGCAACGAGTCATCAACGGTGGCGGACAGATTATTTGCGAAATGGCTGCAGGTACGGGTCGTCTTGACCTCTGCCTGATTTACGAGAACCATAAATACCCCATAGAACTTAAAATACGTTATGGAACAAAATACGTAGAACAGGGTATCGAACAAACCGCCCGTTATATGGATACACTCGGTTGCAAAGAAGGATGGCTCGCTGTCTTCGATCGTCGTAAAACAGTGAAATGGGACGATAAACTGTTTATGAAAAAAGAAACTGTCAACGGAAAAACAATTACCGTCGTGGGACTTTAAACAATTGAAAATTGAAAATTGAAAATTGAAAATTAGGCTTGCGCAAAAGTAGGTTATCCGTCGCAATGACGTGAGAATAAGCGCAATGTCATCACAATTAAATAATCATGTTAATCATTTAATCACATAAATCGACGCACGAAGCGAGAGCAGAGGCAAACTTGTTTGACTATGCCGAGCAAGAAGGAGAAAGGCAAAGCCAATCAGAGTTCAGACAATAATCGTCCGCAGGCAATTTTCAATTTTCAATTATTTGGTTGCATACCTGACGGCATGCAGTGTTGGTTCTTTCTCGTTTGTTTCTACCGAGCGATGCATCCCTAACGGGATGCGTTGTTCTGCGGAACACTGCGGGAAATAATAATCACCCGAATAGCAATCATATTTAATCAGGTAAATCGACGCACGAAGCGAGAGCAAAGGCAGCTTGCGGACTATGCCGAGCAAGATGGAGAGAAGCAAAGCCAATTGTCAATTTTCAATTGTCAATTGTCAATTATTTGTGTCCGCAGGCAATTTTCAATTTTCAATTTTCAATTTTCAATTAAAATGCAACATCTTATTTTATTTTCCGTTATAAGTCGGAAATGAAGTCTTTTTAATTCAGAGATATTGAAAACCAAATTATTGTTTGTTTTTCTGTGTATATTGTTTTTCGGATTTGACGATGCTAATGGACAATCCGTATCCAATCGTCATACGCGGGAGTTGATATTAGACGCAGATACGATTGTTCTGGATACGTTATCGCTTGTTCGGGGAAGTCTTGCGTTGCAGGGTATCGACTCAAACGATTATACGACAGATTATATCAACGGTCGTATCATGCTGCTCAATCCGTCGGTGAAAGGGAAGACGGTACAAGTTACCTATCGAACCTATCCCTTTCGTCTGAACAGAACATGGGAAAATAAACCCCTCTCCCTGATCGAAAAAAGATTATACGATCCTGTTAATCCGTTTTCGATTCCGGAGCCTTCCTCCCCTATGGACGATCTGTTTTCGGACGCAGGACTTACTACTTATGGAAGTATCTCCAGAGGAATTTCAATCGGAAATGCGCAGGATATGGTTGTCAATTCCAATCTGAATTTGCAGTTGTCGGGCAAGTTGGACGAAAATATTGAAATCCTCGCAAGCATCACCGACCAGAATATTCCCGTTCAGCCCGAAGGAAATACGGCTCAACTGAAGGAATTTGACAAGATATTCATTCTGCTCAAATACAAAAACAGCGCAACGGTTCAGGCGGGCGACATCGAAACACAGTCAGCAAACACTTATTTTATGCGCTTTGGCAAACAGGGACAGGGCTTGCAGGGAAACGTTGTCTTTCCCCATGCAGATAAACGACAGGATACCACCCTCTATAAAGTGGGACTAAGCGGCTCGATGGCAAAAGGAATATTTCGTCGTCAGGATATTGTTGCGATTGAAAGCGTACAGGGACCTTATCAGTTGCGCGGCGTCAACGGAGAAAGCTACATCATGGTGCTGGCAGGAAGCGAACGTGTCTATCTCAATTCGGTACTGCTCAAACGCGGAGAAGACGCCGACTATACCATCAACTACAATTCGGGAGAAATCACCTTTACCTCGCGCAGGATGATCACCAAAGACAAACGTATTCAGGTCGAATTTGAGTATTCCGACCGTACTTATGCCCGTTCTGTTCTGCATCTCAATACGGAGGTCAGTCGGAGGAAGTCGGCGTTTCGGTTTAATTTCTACAACGAACAGGATATGAAAAATCAGCCTAATCAATTAAATCTGACCGAAGCTCAAAAGCTGTATCTAAGTTCGGCGGGCAATGACGTCCGCAATGCATACGTTCCTCATATCGACAGCGTGGGGTGGCATGCCAACGAAATATTGTATAAATTGACCGATACAGTCGTGAATGGCGTCCGCTATGATACGATTTTTGTTCACAGCGTTCATCCCGACAGTGCGGTGTATCGTCTGGGGTTTACTCGGACAGAACAGGGTCAGGGAGATTATGTGCTGACTCAAAATGCGGTCAATGGCAGAGTCTATAGTTGGGTTGCGCCTGTAAACGGAATTTCTCAGGGAGATTATGCTCCCGTTATTTTGCTCGTTGCTCCCAAAAGGACGCAAATGTATAGTCTGGGAGTGGACTATCTGCCTTGGAAAAACACTTTCTTTTCGGTGGAAGGCGCTCTTTCCAATAACGATCCCAATACGTTTTCGTCTATCGGGAACAGGGACAACGTCGGATTTGGTCTAAAAGCAACGGCAAGACATACGTTGCTGTTTTCCAACAAAAAACATACGGCGGATACAGGTTGGCGGATGACTTCCGAAGGATATTACGAAGTAAAAAACGAACGGTTTCGTTATATCGAAGACTATCGGGAAGTGTCTTTTGCACGGGATTACAATCTTAACGATACGATGCGTTTAGACAGGGAACATTTTTTCGGTTTAGATATTCGGATAAATAAAGACGTCCATGCGCAGTTTGGCGTCAATGCTGCTTTTCTGCTTATTCCGACCCACAATTATTGGGCAAACAACAATCATCTGACCGCCTTTGTCTACAAAAAAGGATACAAACTACAGTTCGATACCAAATTATTAACCAATCGACAATCGGAATATAAAACGTTCTTTGTTCAGAATAAAGAACTGATAAGTAAAACCTTTCGTTTTATCGAAACAGGCGTAAGCAACGAAATGGAAGTAAATCTGTATCGACATCTAACCAACGACAGCATTGCGGCACAGAGTTTTGCTTTCAACGAGGTTTCGGTATTTATTCGCAACAGCGATACGCTTGCTTCTTCTTTTCGCTACGGACTCAGCTACAGCAATCGTTTGGAGGCTGTTGTTCGCACCGGGATTTTGTCTACAGACGCCATGGCGCATACGCTTGCCGCTCATTTCGGTTTGCTCAAATACACCGCTCATCAGTTGGAATTTAACGCCTCCTACCGTTATCTGACCTACAACGACAGCACGGGAGAAAATACCCTGCTTGCTGGACTGAATTATCAAAGTCGTTTTTTGAAAGGGGCTGTCCAGCTGAGTACTTATTATGAGGTCGGTTCGGGATTGGAACAGAAGAACGAATATGCCTACCTCCGAACAACCGACGGTCAGGGGACTTATCAATGGATCGATTACAACAACAACGACGTGGAAGAACTCAATGAATTTGAGGTTGCCGTTTACAAGGATCAGGCAAATTATATTCGGATTTGGTTGCCGTCGAACAGTTACATCAAGACATACAACAATCAGTGGACGCAGAGTATTACGCTTCGACCTGCTGCGGTCTGGCGAAATGTGTCCGGGGTTCGGAAGTTCATCGCTCGTTTCGACAATCTCGCTACATTTCGGACGCAACAGAAAAACACGTTGGCGACGTTGGCGGGGATGCTCAATCCGTTTGCGTTCGCCACAGACGACACGGCTTTGGTTGCTTCTTCGGACATGTTTCGCAATAGTTTGTCGTTCAATCGGACGAGTCGTATTTTTGGATTGGAAGCTATCTATCATCACGCTCGAAACAAGACCCTGAACATAAGCGGTTTTGAGCGAAGCAATGTTTCTTCGTGGATTATTTCGGGCAGATACACCATCAAGAATGCCTTCACCCTGAAAAGCGAATACCAAAACGGATGGATTACCAAAAGTTCGGAATATCTTCAAAATCGCAATTATCAGCTATATTACAACAGCATAGAGGGCGGCATCGATTATCAGCAGACGAAACTCAGACTGACCCTGCTTGCTAAATATGCACAGAAGATCAACAAACAGGGCGATGAACAATCGTATGCATATAATGTCGGATTTGAATTTTCGTACAACATGCCCAAACGCGGGACGGTCTTACTGAAAACGACCTATTATTACATTTTGTTCGAGGGAATAAGTTCTTCATCGGCGGCGTATGAGATGCTTGAAGCGTTGAGTCCGGGCAGCAACGGGATCGTGAATTTCATCTACCAGACCCGCTTATGGGACAATCTCCAGTTGAACCTCGTCTACGAAGGACGCATATCCGAAAGCGTCAAAATGCGTCATACGGGCAGCATCGAACTAAGAGCTTATTTTTAGTACAGTAGACGAGTGAACAAGCGTAAATAAATTGAAAATTGAGAATGAGCCTTCGGACGTAAATAATTGACAATTGACAATTGGCTTCGCTTCTCTCCATCTTGCTCGGCATAGCCAAACAAGTATTTCTCTGTGTAACTTTGTGTAATTCTGCGTTGTTCTGCGTAAATTTGCGGGAAATAATTTCTCGTCGCTTTGCGCAATTTTCAATTCTCAATTCTCAATTAATTTACTCTTTCACATCGAGGACGTCTCTAAGGATATTGCCTGTGAGCATAAAACAAAGTACCAATAGCATAATAGATACTCCCGGAATAATGGCAAGATAGGCATAATCAAGAATAATATATCCATAATTTTCTTTTATCATTGTTCCCCATGACGGCATAGGCGGCTGGACTCCTATCCCCAGAAAACTCAGACTTGCTTCGGTCAGAATGGCAGAAGCAAAATTTGCGGCGCAGACAACTATGATAGTCCCTGTTATATTCGGAATAATATGTTTGAAGATAATTGTCAGACTTCCAAATCCTAATGCTTTGGATGCTTCAACAAATTCTTTTTCACGCAGACTGATAATTTGTCCTCGAACCACGCGCGCAATATCCACCCACATGGTAAGTCCGATTGCGACAAAGAGTTGCCAGAAGCCCGTCCCCAGAACAAAACTGATGGCAATGACCAACAATAACGTCGGAACTGACCATACAACATTGATAAACCACATAATGACGTCATCGATTATCCCGCGAAAATAACCGGCGACAGCTCCCAGAAACATCCCAATAATCAACGCAATGAAAACAGAAACAAATCCTACCGACAAACTGACTCTTGCTCCAATAATAAGCTGACTCAATACATCCCGTCCGTAACGGTCTGTGCCGAGATAATAGGTTTTCGTTCTGATTTGTTGCCTGACTTCCGTTTGCAGTTTCTCCACAGAATACGTTTTCAATGCAGCGTTTTTGTCGAAAAACGAACACGTTTGTCCGTCAAATGAAACAGGACTGTTCACCTCATGCGGATACACAACATCAACAAGATTGTACGATACTATATTATAAGGAGGAGCTTCATGCAATAAACAGACAATGACGGTATCGGCGACAAAACGATAATCCGAAACAGGTATCGACACAAAATAAGCGGGCTGTCCATAGAACATCTTTTGGATGATATTACGCTTCTCTGCCGACTGTTTGTTTGTCAGCTGCAAAAAAGTTACTTTCGACATTGGTTTTTGCAACCGAATTTCCAATATCTGTTCATTTGCACAGGGCGTGCTGTCGGGCGTTATCAAATATCCCAACACAGCAACAACTGTTATTAATCCCAGCAAACAAAGTAAAAACATACCCTGCCTGTTTTTGCGAAACTTTCCCCATGCAATCGCTTGTAACGATTGCGCCTTGTATTCCTTTTTTCCTTGAAAAAATAAACTCATGCAGATCGTATTTAAATGCGAAAAGGAAGACATATACACATCTTCCTTTCGCACAAATTATCATGAATATTTTTGTATAAATATATACTATTTATTGAAAATCAGTTTCTTCTCCGTTGTATTGACCGTATAAGTTCAAAATTCTTCCTCGAAGGTTTTGCTGCCAATAATGATAGCTTCCTTTTGTTCTTTCACGACTGTTATCTCTACATTTTCCAATACGTCATCCCCGATTTGCAGGGTGTTGAGATAAACAA
>JAISRU010000175.1 GCA_031273515.1 Bacteroidales bacterium
GAAGCTACCGATTCTGCCATAGAGGCGCTTCGGAAACAATTGGAAAAATCAATCAAAAAAGATAAGAAAAGAAAAAATGTTCCCGAGACTAAATTGCCGGAAATTGTTCCGGACGAACCGGAAGATTTTTTAGAGGAATTAGAAGAAGCTGAAGATATTTTAAGTGAATAATAGAAATGGTATCTTTGCAGGGAAGGAAAGTACGTATTGTTTTTCCTTCCCTATAAGGTATCTTTGAAGTATCAGGGTTTAATGTCAGTTGAGATTCAGGTACTGTTTTTCAGACGGCGGACATGTGTCAGCCGACAAAAACAAACCGGATATAATGTCAGGAAATACGCATAAAATAAGTCAGACAGCCAATAAAAACCAGTCAATAAAAACAGAGAGCATAAAGAAGTTTAAATACATAAAAAGGTAATTCGATGAAATATAAAAGAATATTACTGAAAATCAGTGGAGAGTCATTGGGCGGAAAGCAGGAACAAGGCATCAGTCCCGATATGCTTCGTTATTTTGTAACAGAAATAAAATCCATTTATGACATGGGCGTGCAAATCGGAATTGTTATCGGAGGCGGAAATATCTTTCGAGGATTGCAAGGCGCAAGTAAGGGGTTCGACCGTATTCAAGGCGATTATATGGGCATGCTTGCCACGATTATCAACAGCATGGCTTTACAGGGAGAACTGGAAGCGGCAGGGATAAAAACCGTAATCTTATCGGGTCTGGCAATAGACCCTGTTTGCGAAAAAATGAGCAGTCGCAGAGCAATTCACTATCTGGAAGCGGGTCATGTTGTTCTTATGTCGGCAGGTACAGGCAATCCTTTTTTCACTACCGACAGCGGAGGCGCATTGAGAAGTACAGAAATCAAAGCGGACGTCCTGCTCAAAGGCACGCGCATCGACGGCGTCTATAACAAAGACCCTGAAAAATACAATGACGCTCTGAAATATGAAACTCTTTCTTTCGACAAAGCATACCAAGAAGAACTGCATATTATGGATTTGACCGCCTTCACGCTTTGCAAGGAAAATAATATGCCTGTTATTGTCTTTGATATGAATATAGAAGGAAATCTGAAAAAGATTATTCAGGGTGAAAATAAAGGAACATTAATACATCCGTAATGCTATGAATACCATCGTAAATAACCATAATAAATCTGATCTGCAAGAAGAAACCACGCTTGTGCGTACCGCAAAAAAAAGAGTGGGATTTAAAATCCATTTTGTACTCTATATACTGAGTTGTCTTTTGATTTGGCTGTTTTGGTTTTTTATTTTTAAAGACACCGTCGATTTACACAGTCCCGCTCTTCGCGTATGTATTTTCATTACGTTGGTGTGGCTGATATGTATCATTGCGCATTATCTGTTTGTGTACAAATGGAATAAAAACTATATCGAAAAAGAAATCGTTTTGCTCAAAAAACAAAAAGAAAAAGCAGAGAAAGAACTCGCAGACTGTAAAGAAAAACAAGAACAGGAACTTTTATAAAAGAGAATATCAACATAAAAACAAAAGAAAATACCAACATAAAAACGTGATTAGAGATGACAGAAAAATGTAATTTGTGTTTATCAGACATGCAAAAGGACATGCAAAACGTACTGAATTATTTAGAGAAAGAATTGGGAAAGATACGGGCAGGCAAAGCCAATGTGAAGATGTTAGAGGGACTTAAAGCGGATTATTACGGAACGATGACCCCCATTGAACAAATAGCCATGCTTACCACTCCCGATTCTAAACAAATTGCCATACAGCCTTGGGAAAAAAGTACAATTCCCGCTATTGAAAAAGCTATTATGGCAGCCAATCTGGGTTTTAATCCGCAGAACAATGGCGAAATTATCCGAATAGTTATTCCGGCTTTAACCGAAGAACGACGCAAAGATCTCGTTAAGAAAGTAAAGAAAGAAACGGAACAGGCAAAAATCAACATCAGGAACATCCGTCGCAATGTAAATACGCTGGCTAAAGAACTGAAAGACGAGGGCGTTTCGGAAGATGAAATAAAAAAGTTAGAAACCGAAATCCAGAAATGTACCGACGAGTTTATTGCGAAAACGGACAAGTATCTGGAAATTAAAGAAAAGGAAATCATGACTATTTGACAGTCGGTGGACTGAGCGTTTCATTCAAAACAGTCAGTCGGTAAGAGTAAATTATATAAACTTGTAACAAACAGATAGATTAATGAGTATTACAAAATTAGATCAAATTCTTGAAGCAGTAAAAGCAAAACCGAAAAAACGATTGGTCGCAGCCTATGCCAATGATGAGCATACCATTGAAGCTGTGTATAAAGCGATAGAAGCCAATATTGTGGAAGCTACGCTTGTGGGTGATGAACAGACCATAGAGCATGTTTGCAAACAACATGGTTTTGACGTCAGTAAGTTCCAGATAGTGCAGCAAGCCGATGAACAAAAGGCAGGATTCTGCGCCGTTGCACTGATAAATGAAGGCAAAGGCGATATTCTGATGAAAGGTTTGCTCAGTACGGACAAATACATGCGGAGCATTTTAAACAAAGAAACAGGTTTGATGCCTGCCGGATCGAAGGCGGTTTTATCGCATGTTACGGTTCTGGAAACTCCGAACTATCCCAAACTGATACTGTGCAGCGATGTGGCTATTATTCCGGCTCCCGATTTGGCGCAAAAGATTGCCATGACCAACTATTTAATTCAAACGGCAAAAGCGCTTGGGATCAATCAACCCAAAGTGGCTATTCTGGCGGCAACAGAACAAATGTTAGTCGGCATGCAAGCCTGTACGGATGCCGCTATTATTTCAAAAATGGCTGACAGAGGACAAATAAAAGGCGCTTATATCGACGGTCCTCTTAGTTTGGACGCCGCTTTGGATAAAGAAAGTGCGTCGATAAAGAAATTAACGGGACAAGTGGCTGGAGATGCCGACTGTTTATTGTTCCCCAATATTGAGGCAGGAAATATTTTCTACAAAAGCAATACAAAATTAGCAAACGCCGAATTGGGAGCTATGGTAATGGGAGCTAAAGTTCCCTGTATCCTCACCTCTCGCGGAGATTCTGCCAAATCGAAAATGTATTCCATTGCTTTAGCGGCTTTAACCGCAAAATAATATATGTTCTAATGCAATCTGAGGTTGTTCCGCTTTGGAACAGCCTCTGCTTTTTAAAGACGGAAAATGATTTATAGGAATAGAACTGTTTGTTTCCATTTCGACAATATATGTAAAATATCATAAAATACAAAGGAGTAGGAGTTATGCGTTATTTTTTTCAATTGAGTGCGAGCGTTATTTATCAGCGCATTGTCAAGCCGATATTATTTAAGTGCAGTCCCGATGCTGTTCACGATGCGATGGTTCGGTTTGCCGAGTTTTCGGGGAAGAATGCCCCTCTTCGGGGTTTTGTCGATTATTCTATGAAATACGACAACGCTATTTTAGCACAGAAATTAGACAGATTTGGAGGACTTGAGTTTACCAATCCTTTCGGCTTGGGCGCAGGCTTTGACAAAAACGCGCTGACGTCTGTTCCGATTGAAGGTATAGGACTTTCTTTTGCGACCTTCGGTTCGACAACCGCCCGTGAATGTCAGGGAAATGCGCGTCCATGGTTTCATCGTCTGCCGGAATATAAGTCGCTCATGGTTAATGCAGGTCTGGCTAATCGCGGCGTTGATAAAGTTTCAAAAACGGTTGAAGAGGCTTATCTTCGGACAATCGGAAAAGGCTCAAAATTCAACGTTGGACTTTCAATCGCCAGAACAAACGATGCATTTGCCGCTGACGATACCGAAGGAATAAGCGATTATGCTACCTCGTTAAGTAAAATTGCCGGTAAATGTGCATTTGTCGAGGTTAACATTTCCTGTCCCAATACTTTCAAGGGCGAACCTTTTGTCGATCCCAAGCGTTTAGACATGCTCCTAACGACGCTTGACAATGTTAAACGGGAGTCAGACTTTCCTGTTACACTGAAAATGCCGAGCGACAAAACATGGGATGAGTTCAAGGCACTTTTAGACGTTATAGTTAAGCATAATGTTCAGGCGGTTACGATTGCCAATCTCCGTAAAGACCGCAATGGCATGGATATAGATCCGACATGGAAGGGAAATCTATCCGGAAAACCAACTGAAAACACTGCTAATAATCTTATCAAACAGACATACAAAGAATATGGCGATAAGTTACTTATTTTCGGTCTGGGAGGAGTGTTTAACGCTGCCGACGCATACGAAAAAATTCTGTGTGGCGCAAGTCTTGTGGAAATTGTTACGGTTTTGATGTTTAAGGGTCCTGCGATTGTTCCGCTTATGAAGCGTGATCTCGCCAAACTTTTGAAACGCGACGGCTATTCAAATATAAGCGAAGCCATAGGAAAAGGCGTTTAACCGATTAATCAACGATGAAAAGCACGAAATTCGACGTAGAAAATACTACATCTAACGAGGGTGAAAAGCCGTACTGCTTTTAGGTAAAAGCAGTACAGGTTTTGGGTAAAAGCAGTATACCTTTTGAGTAAAAGCAGTACGGCTTTTTGTGTGTTTGTCATTTTATTTATATTCAGTGTCTTACAGAAGGAGATATAATCATCTTGTTGTGTGTCCAAATTTATTTTGTCATGGGTGTTTCATCTGTTTATAATTTCTATTTTATTTATTATCACGTCATTGCGATGAGCGAAGCGACGTGGCAATCCAGAGTATTCGTTCGTAATCTCCTTTGTACATCCTTTGTGTTTACGGATTTTCTGGATTGGCTACGCCTTCCTCCTTGCTGTTCAGCATCGTCAAACAAGTTTGCCTCTGCGCTCACTCGCTGCGTCGGGCGCCACACTCCGCTCATTTCGACAAGCTCAATGACCGTATTGAGCGTAGCCGAAATGACCGGAGTTTACAATGACGTAAAAATAATTGTCCTGTTTTCAGGCAGTTACAGATTTACCTTTTCTATCGTAGGAAGATTTTCTTTTGGAGAAATATACTGTTCTAATGCTGTGAATCCCATACGGGGATTTGTTTCTGTGGTGTTCATGTATTTCTATTGATATGAATGTCCTACGGACAATTGGGTTAATCAAAGCAGTTCTGTTTCCCCGTCAGGGGATACATATCAATAGAAACACCCATAACAAAAGATAAATTCAGACATACAAGAGGATGATTATACGCAGGTCGCGGGCAGAGAGAAAGCAGAACAAAAAGACAGCCGTCATTGTGGCAGCGAAGAATGAAGAGTCACAATGACGTGTAAATAAAGCAGATAGAAAATATAGTCAAATGGAATTACTTAAATCGGACATATCCCTTATTCAGGCACGATAATTGTAATAGAAGTAGGAAATATTGCTTTGGATTTATAATTATTAACGTAAAATAAAATTGGATATATGAAGAAAATTATGTTGAGTGTTTTAGCAACGATGCTCATGGCGAGTGTGTTTTCACAAACCGCAAAAGATGAAATGGTTCTGTTCGACAAAACAAATGTGCTTGGCGCAAGTATTTCTTGCGATTATGATGCAACGCTGACGTCGAAGGCTTTACAGAACCGCTTTGAACAGGACATGAAACTGAAAGGAACGAATCTGAAAGGTTTCAGGTACTATCAATCTCAATCCTTCCCTGAATTTGGATCGTTGAATTATGATATTTATACTCAGGTAAAGGTAACAGGGAAAAAGAGTGAACAGAAGACAGTTATTTATTTGTTGATCTCCAAGGGAAACGAAAACTTTTGTACCCCGACAGACGATCCCGCATTGTTTGAGAAAATGAAAACTTTTCTGACTAATTTTATGCCTTATCTGCGGGAATACGATATTGACAAAAAAATTCAGGATCAAACAAAGCGGATTGAAAAATTAGAAAAAGAGAATAACGCATTAATTTTGGCAAGAGATAAATTAAAAAAACAATTGGAAGATAAAGAAAAGGCAATTGCAGCAAAGGCAGATGAATTGGCTAAAATAAAGACCTCTCTTGAAGAATTAAAGATTTCAAAATGAACTGAATAATAAAATCAATAGCGGAAATTTCCGCTATTGATTTTATGGGTTTTGGGAGTTTTTTTTTGTTTTTCAAGGTCGGAAAAAATGAGGGTACAGAGGGTAACGAGCATTAAAAACAGAGGAAATCTCCGAAGAAAAAAAGAAGATTTGTTGCAATATCCACAATAATGTACAAACAGAAACGTTAAAATCAAATAACAGAAGGAAAATAATTAAAATTTTAAATACAATGTCTTATTTATTTACATCAGAATCGGTGTCGGAAGGACACCCAGATAAAGTAGCAGATCAGATATCCGACGCATTGCTGGATGAGTTTTTGCGAAGAGATCCCAATTCAAAAGTAGCCTGTGAAACAATGGTTACAACAGGATTGGTAGTATGTGCAGGAGAAGTACGGACGTCAGCTTATATTGATGTTCAGGAAACAGCGCGCAAAGTAATTCGTAAAATCGGTTATACCAAAGGGGAATACATGTTTGAAGGTAATACATGCGGCGTACTTTCTGCTATTCATGAACAGTCGCCTGACATAGCTCAGGGGGTAATTCGTACTGATCCAAAAAAACAGGGAGCAGGCGACCAGGGAATAATGTTTGGTTACGCTACCAGTGAAATGGAAAATTACATGCCCTTATCTATCGAAATAGCGAACAGGTTAATCCATGAACTTACAGTAATCCGAAAAGACGGCAGAAAAATGAAATATCTTCGTCCGGATGCAAAAGCGCAGGTAACAATGGAGTATACCGATAAGGGAAAACCTCTTGGAATACATACGATTGTTCTTTCAGTACAACATGATGATTTTCATGAAGATGAAAAGAAAATGTTGGAAATTATTGAAGATGATGTTCGCAGCATCTTAATTCCATTAGTGCGGAAAAAAACGCCGTCTTCCAAGAAACGTTTCTTCAAGACGAATTTCAAATTGCTGGTCAATCCGACAGGAAAGTTTGTTATCGGCGGACCGCATGGAGATACGGGTCTGACAGGACGGAAAATTGTTGTTGATACCTATGGCGGGGTATGTCCTCACGGAGGAGGCGCTTTTTCAGGTAAGGACGCATCCAAAGTGGATCGTTCCGGAGCTTATGCAGCGCGTCATATTGCAAAGAATATTGTTGCTTCCGGCATTGCCCGCGAGGCGACCGTTCAGATTGCTTATGCTATCGGTATTGCAAAACCTGTTGGTTTATACGTTGATACGCATGATACAACAAGAATAAGGGACTCAAAAGGAAGACCAATTCCTTGCGATGATATTGCTCGCGTTGTAGAAAGTATGTTCGATTTGACGCCTTATGGCATCGCAAAACGATTTGGATTGCAAAATCCTATCTATTTGCCAACGGCGGCAGGCGGACATTTTGGTAGAGATCCTTATTCTCAGGAAGTTGAAGTTTTTTACAAAGACGATACTGTTGAAGTAAAAACTATTGACGGAGAAGAACGGTATTTTAAAACAGTGGAGTTTTTCCCATGGGAAAAAACGGACTATGTAGAACCATTACGCAGAGTATTTAGTATGGATGCGTA
>JAISRU010000189.1 GCA_031273515.1 Bacteroidales bacterium
CCCACGACAGAAGATTTTTAGACGCCGTCTGCAAACGAACCATCGAAATTACTTTGGGCAGTATCGTCGACTATAACTGCAATTATTCCGAATATGTCGTCCGTCGGGCGGAACGAATAACGCATCAAAAGTCGGTCTTTGACAATCAACAGAAAACCATCGCCGATACCGAGAAATTTATCGAACGTTTCAGGTATAAATCGAGCAAAGCTAAGCAGGTTCAAAGTAAGATAAAACTCTTGGAGAAAATGGATCTCGCTGAAGTTGACGATCTCGATACTTCTCATATTCATTTCCTTTTTGCACCCGCTCCTCCTGCCGACAGAGTTCTCTTTGAAGCCGAAAACCTCTCCAAAGCCTATTCCGAAAAGCCTGTCTTGCATAATCTGAGTTTTGTTGTCCAACGAAAAGAAAAAATTGCCTTCGTCGGTAGAAACGGCGAAGGGAAAACAACCCTTATCCGTCTGCTTCAACAGGAATTGCAACCTACGTCGGGCATATTGCGCATCGGATCGATGGTCAAAACAGGCTATTACGCGCAAACCCAGAACACGCTCGCCGATACCTCTAAAACCGTTTTTCAAACCATCGACGACGTCGCAACAGGAAACATGCGCGCCAAAGTCAGAAATATATTAGGCGGATTTCTCTTCGGCAATGACGACATAGAGAAAAAAGTAAGCGTGTTGTCGGGCGGAGAAAAAGCGCGTCTGGCGCTGGCTAAACTCTTGCTCGAACCCTACAATGTCCTTATCCTCGACGAACCGACCAATCATTTGGATATGCAGTCGAAAGACGTCTTGAAAAATGCCCTCTTACGCTACGACGGCGCACTAATCCTTGTTTCTCACGACCGTGATTTTCTGCAGGGGCTGACCGACAAAGTGTTTGAATTTAAAAACGGAACAATCAAAGAATATCTGGGAGATATAGATTATTATCTTCAAAAACGAAGTCCTGATTTCCTGCAAAGTCTGAAGATCGATACAAAACAAACACAATCAATTCCGAAAAATATCGTTCCTGAAAATAAAAATGACTGGAAAGAACAAAAACAACAGGATCGTCTGATCAGAAAATTAGAAAAACAAATAACAAAATTAGAAGAAATCATTCAGTCGACCGAACAAAACATGGAAGAAATCTGTCGAAAATTAGCCGATACAGAACATTATCGTCAGGAAATTGCGTCGGGCGACCTCTACAAAAGCTATATGCAACAGCAAATCGAACTGGAACAAATTATGTCCGAATGGGAAACATTGTCCCTGCAATTGGAAGAAATGAAGAAAAATCGAATTTGATTATAATTCTTAAAACAAAAACAAAGATAAACAAAACAAACATCAGTAAAGAAAAATATATATGCCTGATAACAGAAGAAGAAAAAAAACAAAACCGCAGACCGGTAATACGGAATTTAATACGCGAATTTTAGCCGTATTCAGCAAGAACCCGTATCAGTATTTTAACTACAAACAAATAGCGGCAAAGTTGGAAATCAGCGACGCCGAAGAAAAAGAACTGGTACGCAAAACCATCGACAATATGCTCCAAAGCAATATGCTTGTCGTGGGCAACAGAGGAAAATACAAACTGAATCCGATCCATATTGTTACAGGCGGATCGAACATTATCGAAGGACGCATCAGTATGAAACAAACGGGGAAAGCCTATCTTATTCCCACAAACTCAGAAATAGAAGACGTCTTTATTGCCGCCAATAATACGGCGCGTGCATTGAACGGGGATATAGTAAAAGTGCATCTGTTTCCCGCCCGAAAAGAACGCCGTCCCGAAGGACGCGTCGTTGAAATCATCAAACGGGAAAAGATTTTTTTTGTGGGGACAATCAAAGCCTCGAAGAAAATATCCTATTTTATTCCCGACAATATCAACATGCCGATAGAGATACTTATTCCCAATCAGGCGTTGCATGGGGCAAAAACGGGTCAGAAAGTGGTTGCCAAAATCACGGAATGGTCGGAACATGCACGCAATCCGTTTGGTGAAGTAACGCAGATATTGGGCTATCCGGGCGATAACAATGTCGAGATGTGTTCTATATTGATTGATCATAATTTCAATCCGGAGTTTTCGGATGCGGCAGAGAAAGAAGCGGCAAAAATCCCACTGACCATTCCTGCTCAGGAGATTGCCGCACGTCGCGATTTTAGAGATGTGTTCACCATCACGATTGATCCGGAAGACGCCAAAGATTTTGACGACGCTATTTCGTTCAAAAAGCTCGACAACGGACGTTATCAGACAGGGGTACATATTGCCGACGTTTCGTACTATGTCAAACCGGGAACAGCCATAGAAGCAGAAGCCTTCAAACGGGCGACTTCGGTCTATTTGGTGGACAGAACCGTTCCCATGTTGCCCGAAATATTGTCGAATAAGGTATGTTCGCTTCGTCCGCATGAAGATAAATTATGTTTTTCGGTCGTGTTTGAAATGGACGAAACAGGGAAAGTTTACAAACAATGGATCGGCAAAAGCATTATCAATTCCGATCGTCGGTTTAATTACGAAGAAGTTCAGCAGATTATCGAAACAAAATCGGGAGAATATTGCGAAGAAATCATCCTGCTTGATACCATCGCAAAAGGACTTCGAAAAGAACGTTATGAACGAGGGTCAATCAATTTTGCATCGGAAGAAGTAAAGTTTATTCTCGACGAAAATGCCAAACCCATCGGCGTATACATCAAAGAAAACAAAGATTCCAATCAGCTTGTGGAAGATTTTATGTTGCTGGCGAACCGTAAAGTGGCGGAATTGATCGGCAAAACGCAGCAGGGAAAAGAACCTAAGAGTTTTGTCTACCGTATTCACGACCGTCCTTTGGACGAGAAGATTGGGAAATTCAATACGTTTGTCAACAAGCTCGGATATTCGCTTCGATTAAATTCCCGCAAAAGTCTTGCCGATTCCATGAACAGTCTGTTTGAGGTTGTGCAGGGGAAAGGCGAACAGAATATTATCGAAACGCTGGCAATTCGCACCATGCAACGCGCGGTGTATTCTACCGACAACATCGGACACTACGGATTGGCTTTCAAGTATTATACGCATTTCACGTCTCCCATTCGACGGTATCCCGATTTGATGGTTCATCGGTTGTTGAGTCGTTATATGTCGGGCAAACCCTCTGTCCCCAAAGAGGAGTTGGAACTCAAATGCAAACATTCCAGCGATATGGAGCAACGTGCCACCGAAGCAGAACGAAATTCGGTCAAATACAAACAGGCAGAATATCTATCCGACAAAATCGGACAGGAATTTAATGGATTGATTTCAGGCGTCAGCAAATGGGGAGTCTGGGTACAATTGGACGAAACTAAATGTGAAGGAATGGTTTCGGTCAAGTCGCTTTCGGACGACTTCTACTACTACGACGAAGAAAATTATCGCTACCTCGGACAACATAAAGGAAAAATATATCGTCTGGGAGATCCGGT